>CAXTWP010000124.1:0-1812 GCA_964247945.1 uncultured Acidobacteriaceae bacterium
GATCGACTGTGTACGATGGTTCGATTAGGGCGCAGCTGCACCAACTGAAATTGCGGCTGATTGGTGCATAGAGATACAAGAAATTCCTGCTTACAGGCTTACAGGTAAAGAATAAAGACATGGCACAGATTAGCGCGAATGAGATAACGGAGCTGTTGCGGCAGCAGATCGACAACTACGAACAGCGCATCCAGGTGGACGAGGTCGGGACGGTGATCTCGCTCGGAGACGGCATCGCACGGGTCCACGGTCTCGATAAAGTAATGGCCGGTGAGTTGATCGAGTTCCCGCATGGCGTAGCCGGGCTGGCGATGAACCTCGACGAGGACCAGGTGGGCGCGGTGCTGCTGGGGGATTACACCGAGATCAACGAGGGTGATCAGGTGAAGCGGACGGGCAAGATCATGTCCGTGCCTGTGGGCGAGGCGCTGATTGGCCGCGTCGTGAACGCGCTCGGCGCGCCGATCGACGACAAGGGATCGATCGATACGCAGACGTTTTTCCCGGTGGAGCGGCTGGCTCCGGGCGTGATCGACCGCCAGTCGGTGAAGGAGCCGATGGCGACCGGCATCAAGGCCATTGACACGATGATTCCAATCGGACGCGGCCAGCGCGAACTGCTGATCGGCGATCGGCAGACGGGCAAGTCGGCGATCGCGCTTGATACGATTATCAATTCCGCCAAAAATAATCTGATCTGCATCTACTGCGCGATCGGACAGAAGCGGTCCTCAGTAGCGCAGGTGGTGCAGACGCTGGAAGAGTACGGCGCGATGGCTTACACGATTATTGTCGCGGCCACCGCTTCCGAACCTGCTCCCATGCAATATCTTGCGCCGTTTGCCGCGACCGCCATGGGCGAGTACTTCCGTGACAACGGCAAGCACGCGTTGATTATCTACGACGATCTTTCGAAGCACGCTGCGAGCTATCGCGAGATTTCGCTGCTGCTGCGCCGTCCGCCGGGGCGCGAGGCGTACCCGGGTGATGTGTTTTACCTGCATTCCCGGCTTCTTGAGCGCAGCTCGAAGGTCTCCGACAAGCTGGGCGGTGGATCGCTGACCGCGCTGCCGATCATCGAGACGCAGGCGGGCGACGTGTCCGCGTACATTCCAACCAACGTGATCTCGATTACCGATGGCCAGATTTTCCTGGAAACCGACCTCTTCAACTCGGGCGTCCGCCCGGCCGTCAACGTCGGTTTGTCTGTCTCACGCGTCGGCTTCTCGGCGGCGACCAAAGCGACTAAGCAGGTTGGCTCGACGCTGAAGCTCGATCTGGCCCAGTACCGCGAGTTGGCGGCGTTCTCACAGTTCGGCTCGGACCTCGATAAGGTGACGCTCAATCAACTCAATCGCGGCCAGCGTTTGACAGAATTGTTGAAGCAACCGCAGTTCCAGCCGCTCTCGGCGGAAAAACAGGTGGCGATCCTGTTTGCCGGCGTTAACGGGTTGCTAGACGATGTCGAGGTGAAGGACCTGCGGGCGTTTGAGGATGGCTATTACCCCTATCTGGAGTCGCGCGCACCGGCCATCCTGACCGACATCGCAAGCAAGAAAGCGCTTGACGACGACATTCGCGGGCGGCTGAAGGCAGCGATCGAAGACTATAAGAAAGGCTTTCTGGAAGGCTTGAAAGACAGGGCGGAAGCAGACAAGAAAGAGATAGCCGCCTCGCAGGCGACCCCGGCAACCGCGATGGTGGGTAACAAGTAGTTCTATGGCCAACGTGCTCGATCTACGTCGCCGCATTCGCAGTGTGAAGAACACGCGGCAGATCACCAAGGCCATGAAGATGGTCTCCGCGTCGAAG
>CAXTWP010000124.1:1822-4542 GCA_964247945.1 uncultured Acidobacteriaceae bacterium
ATGGAGGCGCGGCCGTACGCGCGGATGCTGCTGAATGTTCTCGAGTCGCTGGTGCGGCGGACGGACCTCTACAACGAAGAAACGGGCGAAATCCTGCATCCGCTGCTGGTCGAACGCGAAGAAAAGAGCGTTTTGCTGATCGTCATTGCGGGAGACAAAGGTTTTGCCGGCGGCTTCAACGCCAACATCGGCAAGGCGGCGCAGAAGTTCCTCAACGCACGCACGGCGCGGGGACAAAACGTGGACCTGGAGCCGATCGGCAAGAAAGCGATTGGCCTCTACAAAAAGAAGATCCCCGCGGCAAACTACGAGAAGCTGGAAGAGCGATACGACAACGACCTTTCCACGCACTACGACACGATCCGGCATCGCGCGGCGCAGGTTGAAGTTGCGTCCGAGCACCCGGACCTGCTGGCGAAGACGGAGTTCTCGGCCGTGGCCGAGATGGCGCGGTCGATCATTGCCCGCTACGAGCGCGCGGAGATCGATGCCGTCTACATCGTCTATAACGAGTTTAAGTCGGTGATTCAGCAGCGCGTCATCGTTGAAAAGCTGCTGCCCATTCGCCGGCTCGGCGCGCAGGAGGTTGAGTCCGCGGAGGAGATGACCGAGGAGCAGCGCGACGCAGCGGCGAGAGCGGCCGAGTCCGAGGGCATCAGCGTGCATGAGCCGGATAGCTCGGAGATGGAAGAAGAGGCGAAGAAGTTCGGCACCGCCGATGTGGATTACATCTTCGACCAGCCTCCGCAGGAGATCTTCCGCAACCTGATGCCCCGCTACGTGACGACGCAGATCTTCCATGCGCTGCTCGAGAGCGTAGCAGCGGAGCACGCGGCGCGTATGACCGCCACCGACGCGGCGACCAAGAACGCCGGAGATTTGATCGATTCGCTCTCGCTAACCATGAACCGTGTTCGGCAGGCGGCGATTACCAAGGAGATTATCGAGATTGTGAGCGGAGCGGCGGCGCTGTAGAAGGCTGCTCCAGAGGTATCGAGAGAAAGAGATTATGGCAGAGAATATTGGAAAAGTTATTTCGATCAGCGGCCCAGCCGTTGACGTGCAATTCGATGAGAAGCATATGCCGCCGATCTTCCAGGCGTTGCGGATCGTCAGCGACGGCTTTACCGTTCCCGCGCCGCTGAACGTGGTCGTTGAAGTCCAGCAGCATCTGGGCGAAGGCCGGGTCCGGTGCATCGCGATGGTCGCGACTGAGGGCATGGTGCGCGGCATGAAGGCGATCGACACCGGCGCGGGCATCACGGTGCCGGTGGGCCGCGAGACCCTGGGCCGTGTGCTGAACGTGCTCGGCGAGCCCGTTGACGAGCTGGGCCCGGTCAACGCCAAGGTGCATATGCCGATCCACCGCCAGGCGCCGGCGTTCGACGAGCAGTCGACCTCGGAGGAGATGTTCGAGACAGGCATCAAGGTCATTGATCTGATCCAGCCCTTCCTCAAGGGCGGCAAGATCGGCCTCTTCGGCGGCGCAGGCGTCGGCAAGACTGTTGTTATTCAGGAACTGATCAATAACGTCGCCAGCCAGCACGGCGGTTTCTCGGTCTTCGCGGGCGTCGGTGAGCGCACCCGCGAGGGCAACGACCTCTGGCACGAGTTCCAGGAGTCGGGCGTCATTGACATCCACGACTTCAACAAGAGCAAGGCCGCGCTCATCTACGGTCAGATGACCGAGCCCCCAGGTGCCCGCCTGCGCGTGGCGCTCACCGGTCTGACCGTCGCCGAGTACTTCCGCGACGAAGAGGGCGCGGACACGCTGCTCTTCATCGACAACATCTTCCGCTTCACGCAGGCGGGCTCCGAGGTCTCGACGCTGCTCGGTCGTATGCCGTCAGCTGTGGGCTATCAGCCGAATCTTGCGACAGAGATGGGCGAGTTGCAGGAGCGCATCACCTCCACCAAGAAAGGCTCGATTACCTCGGTGCAGGCCGTGTATGTGCCGGCAGACGACTTGACCGATCCCGCACCGGCGACGACCTTCGCCCACCTGGACGCGACGACCGTGCTGTCGCGGCCGTTGTCCGAACTCGGAATCTACCCGGCGGTCGACCCGCTGGCTTCCACCTCGCGCATCCTCTCCCCGCGCGTGGTTGGGCAGGAGCACTACGATGTGGCGCAGGGTGTGAAGCGTATCCTGCAGCGGTATAAGGATCTGCAAGACATCATCGCTATTCTCGGTATCGACGAGCTTTCGGAAGAGGACAAGATCACGGTTGCCCGCGCGCGCAAGGTGCAGCGGTTCCTGTCGCAGCCGTTCCATGTGGCGGAGATCTTCACCGGCATTCCGGGCGCGTACGTCAAGGTCGAGGACACTGTGCGGAGCTTCAAAGAGATCATTGACGGCAAGCATGACTCCATTCCAGAGCAGGCCTTTTACCTCAAGGGCGGCATCAAGGATGTGCTGGCGGCGGCCGAGAAGATGAAGCAGACGGCTTAGGGCAGAGTAGAGGGAGTGCGGAAGAGGGAAGAGAAAGCCGGCTTCGCTCCTCCCCTTGAAAGATTATGGCGGAAAGTTCAAATACGTTAGCGGTACGGTTGGTGACGCCGGACCGTGTGCTGGTGGATGCGACAGCGGACGCCGTGGAATTGCCGTCGCAGTCCGGCTACCTGGAGGCGCTCTACGGCCATGCGCCGCTGTTGGCGGAGTTGGCGGCGGGTGAGGTGCGGCTGCACGGCGGCACCGCGGGGGAGCAGAGGTTCTTTGT
>CAXTWP010000124.1:4552-7845 GCA_964247945.1 uncultured Acidobacteriaceae bacterium
GCCTGGGGCTTCGTCGAGGTGCTTCCCGAACGGGTCACCATCTTGGCCGAAACAGCCATGAAGCCGGAGGAGATCGATCGTTCCGAAGCTGAGCGCGAGATCGCGGAAGGCGATAAGCTGTGGTCTGAGGCCGGCGACGAGGCCGCCAAGTATGACGACGCGAACGGGCTGAAGCGTCAGGGCGAGGAGATGCTTGCCAGTGCCGAGGGTAAGAGCGCGTAGGGTGGGAAGGCTCCACGATAAGCATCGATTGCTGCTGTCGAAGACTTGTTGCACAAACGCGAGAGAGGCTTGTATCTATTTGCGCGACTCACGCAAGTTGCCGATGAGCTCGTCCATGCCGGCCTCTTCAAGGTTTCCCCTAATGGTCGGCACAGCAAGGTGGGTGCCGGAAGACTCATGCGCTGCTCACTCGCCAAAGGTGCTTTCGACAGCGGGCGGTCGGGCCAGTCGAGAGTTCCGTGGTTCGAGGGTTGCCATGTCTTTAGAGTGCTCCCATTTAGGGGTGAGATGCAGCGGCTTCAACCCACTTTCGCGATGATGGAACTGTTGCGAAGGTGGGCACATGGCTTGCCCGATTGTAAGATTAGACTTGGCTTATGGCAGCAAATCCTAACTTCGGGCAGATTGACGCGAACGAGAACTTCCACCGGATTTTCTTTGGCGACAATCTTGAGCTTCTAAAGAGCCTTCCGAGCCGATCCTGCCGCCTGATCTACATCGATCCACCCTTCAATACGCAGAAGGTTCAGAAGCGTGATCGTATTACCGTTACGCGGGACGATAACGGAGCGCGCGGCGGCTTTGCGGGGGCGCGCTATTCAGTCGTTCGTCAAGTGTCACCTCAGTACGTCGATCAGTTTGACGATTTTATCGCTTTTATCGAGCCGCGGATGCACGAAGCTCGGCGCATCCTGACCGACGACGGATCGCTTTTCTTTCACATCGACTATCGCGAAGTTCATTATGTCAAGGTGCTTCTCGATCAGATATTTGGTAGAGCTTCTTTCAAGAATGAGCTTATCTGGTCCTACGATTATGGCGGAAAGCCTAAGAACCGCTGGCCCGCCAAGCATGACAACATACTTTGGTACGCGAAAGATCCAAAGAACTATATTTTTAACTACGACGCTATTGACCGAATTCCTTACATGGCTCCCGATCTTGTGGGACCAGAAAAGGCAGCACTTGGGAAGGTACCGACAGATGTTTGGTGGATGACCATCGTTCCGACGAACAGCAAAGAGAAGACGGGGTACCCGACGCAGAAACCCCTCAAGCTCTTGAACCGTATCATTCGGGTGCATTCTCGCGTCGGCGACACCGTGTTAGACTTTTTCGCTGGGAGCGGAACGACCGGCGTGGCGGCCGCAAATGCTCAAAGGAAGTTCATCCTGATGGACAGCAGTCCAGACGCGATCAGGGTGATGTCCGAGCGGCTTGCCTTTTCATCACCCATCGTTGTTGGTCTCCGGCCTATGGCTGTGTGACTGGGCTTCATAAAAAGTTGCGGTGATCCAGCAGTTTCCGGAGAATTTCATGTCCTTGTATGCCATGGCGGGTGGGATCACGGAAGCCCCATGCACCGCTTGCCTTGCCGGGAATGCTTTCGACGGCGGGGCAGTTGGACCTGTCGAGAACTCCGGGCGCGCGGTGTTTCCATGGCCCTATGATGCTCCCGTTTGGGGGTGAGGTCTAGCGGCTTCCACCCACCTTAGCGACGATGAGACTGTCGTGAAGGTGGGGTACTCGGGTACGGCGAGGCACCTTAGCGGCGAGGGCCCGTTACGGGAGGTGGGGCGCCCAGGATGCTTTTCGCATGATAGATTTTAGTATAACGAAAGCGAGTTAGGGAGTGAAAACGTTTGATGATACCGAGCTGCCTGACGAATTCTTGCTCGCGCTCGGACGCATCGTAGTGGCATGGAACAAACTTGAATCACACTTACTTCACACCATGGCCATGGCAATCATAAAAGACTGGTCGATGTATGAACGCGCAGTTGCCCCTTTCGTTCATGCTAGTTTTCCACAAAAACTCGACGCTCTGGGAGCAATCCTCCGGACTATAGAGAATGAGTTCGCGGATCTTTATTTCCAAGATGTAGAATTAGAATTGAAAAAAAAGCTCAAAAGATACGCAATGCCGCGCTTCATAGGTATTGGCATGTCCATGAAGGAAAGGTGCGGCGCGCTGATGTGCAGGCTAGGAGAGAGATAAAGTGGGAACTTAGACCTGTCACAATTCAGGAACTAAAAGAGGGTGTTCTTACTATAGAAAAAGCTTTCGACTGCCTATTCTTCATTTCGCTTCCACTTTCATTACATCTTAAGCCGCATAAAGGACATACAAAGGAGTCCTGATCGGCTATTAAAAGGAGTACTTACCAAGTACAAGTGCGCGAGCCTACTTGGGAGGTACGGTCACGCGACGTTTCCCCATGCGCTTTTCAGATAAGTCTATGAGGAAATGGACAGTACCGGATCATGTCTAGACCGGAGCACTATCGCAATGTCACCACTGGTCCGGTGACGGGGTGGCAGAAGACCTTGCCGTGATTGAGGGCGATCCGTCTTTGGGCGAGAGCGGCCATTTCGGGGTCGTGGGTGACCATGACGATGGTGTGGCCGTTGCGGTGGAGGTCGCGGAGGAGGTCCTGGACGATGCGCTGGTTGGCGGCATCGAGGTTTCCTGTTGGCTCATCGGCCAGGAGAATGGGTGGGTTGTTGATGAGGGCGCGGGCGATGCAGACGCGCTGCTGTTCGCCGCCGGAGAGTTCGCTGGGAAGGTGGGCGACGCGGTGGGCCAGGCCTACGCGGTCGAGCGCGGCGCGGGCTTCGGTTTCGTCGGTCATGGAGTGGAAGTACTGGGCGAGCATGACGTTTTCGACGGCGGAGAGATAGGGGATGAGGTGGAACTGCTGGAAGATGAAGCCGATCTTGTCGGCGCGAAAGCGGTCGAGCTCGGCCGGGGACATGGCGGCGGTGTCGACGTTGTCGATGCGGAGGGTGCCGGTGGAGGGGCGGTCGAGGCAGCCGAGGAGGTTGACGAGGGTGGATTTGCCGGAACCGGAGGGGCCGGTGATGGCGACCCACTCGCCGGCGACGATGGAGAAGGTGGCGTCGTCGAGGGCGCGGACGGTGCCGGCGCGGGAGGTGTACTCGCGGGTGACGTGGGCGAGGTCGATGACGGCGCACTCGGCGCGGGTGACGTGGGCGGGCCACTCGGTTCTTATTTCAGCCATGAATTAGTTTCTCGTTGGGTTATTCGCCCTTGAGCAGAGGGGCGTGTT
>CAXTWP010000125.1:0-4494 GCA_964247945.1 uncultured Acidobacteriaceae bacterium
CTTCCAACTCGTGCAAAGAACGCTGTCGCAATCGAGCGTCATCAGTCCTGAGAACTGGCAGGGCCGGGAGATTTCAGGCGTCGTCATGAGCGAAAACAACTGGACGAACCGCTTCCCTACCCTGAGATGATCGGCGTTCCAGCTCAACGGACTCTTGACGATCTGGCGGTCAACGCCGCTGTCTTTCTCAAGCTTGCAGTGATCGGCCCACGGCTCAAGGTTGTAGAGGTAGGACATAAACGGGAAAGATTCTTCCTTGTCCATCAAGCGAAGGCCGATGATTGGGCCGAGATGCGAAACCAGAATGCTTGCCGTCTTTTGCAGGTTTGCCATCATCCGCGCATTCTCTCCGGCCTGTTCGGTCGGCTTGCGCCGAAATGGATTCCCCTGCGGCGGCTCGATGGTGAGGCACCAGCGAAGGTCGATGCGCCGGAATCCTGCCGTCTCGTCAAGGAAAGTGAGGCGGTCTTTGACGAACGCCTCGGTAACGGGGTTTTCATACTTATCCTGGCGCGGGATGTCGAACCCGGAGAGGACCCGCATGTACTGGTACAGGCCGGCTCCCTCGGGCAGGCCGCGCAGGGACGCTCCAATGAGGCGCACCCGGCCCTCCAGCTCCTGATCGGTCAGACTCTCTTCATCCATTCCGGTCAAGTGAAGCCAGCAAGCGTAGCCACCGGTCTTCAGAGCAAGCATGGTCGGGCTCACGAACCGCGAAAAGGGCACGATGCTGCAGCCTGCGCCGGCCTTCGCGTACCAGGGGGAGATACGGTTTTGCTCAGCTTTGTTTGCGAGGGTCATAGTAGCTCTTCTGTAAAAGGCTGTGGCCCCAAAGCTGGAACATCTTCGGGTGCTTGCGAACGGTGAGCCATGCCCCGGCAACCAGCACCGGAAAACTGAGAATGGCCATCATGCGAAACCCGACGAGGAAAACCATCACCGAAACAAAGACGATTGCCATCCATGCCGACAATTCCAGCCCGAGCTTCGACCTGGACTTGTTCATCGCTTGATTGATCGGTAACGGTTCCCCTCGCTTGGTCATGGTCTTCTGCTCCTACGCGAGCCACTGGCTGTGCGTCGTGACGATCATCGAAACTGACTGACCGGTGAGTGAGCTGATCCAACCGGCGCCCCATCCGAGAACGCCAGCGCCGAAGATGGCTCCGCCCAGGGCAGGGATCGCCCGGGCGAAGTTGCCGCTCATCATCTGCACACCGGCAAAGATGAGGCTGACGAGGCAGATCACCGCACCGGCGTACTCGGCGAACGTCTTGACGGTGGTCATAAGCGTGGTCGCGCCTGACATGTCGATGGTCCCTTGCGCGTGAGCTGCGGACGTGACGGCCAGCGCAAGGATGAACGGGGCGAAGGTGCGGCCAGCAGTAAGCATGTTGCGCTTGGAAAACTTGCTGGAAAAACAGTTGGAAAGACGGGCGTCGAGCTTCGTTTTCAAGGGGATTTCTCCTTCGGATTACGCAGGTTTGTGGAGGTTTTCGGCTCCAAGCCATACGGGTCTACGCATGGGCATAAGCCCCTGTTTGCGGGTTGAAATTGCATGAACGGCGGGAAAAACGGTGTTGCTGATTGAGAGTTGTACAAAACAGAACTGATCCTGTCAAGTGCGGACTAAATCAGGTCAGTACGATTCAGTTGGTACGAATCAGTGCGGGGTATATTTTGATCGTGACGGGATGGTTTCGTATCAGCGCAAAATGATGGCGCTCCGGGGCCGAAGGCTATACGCTTTCGTAAACTCGGGTTTGCCTCGTTCATAGAGATTTGGGGCGCAATCTAGCTGCGCTTCCAAGGCGTTCTATGAGAGGGACGCCTGCACAGAGCTACAGGAGCAGTAGGGGGGCCGTGACTTTTCGATTAGAGGGTTGTTTATGGCAGATGAGTTCGGCCCGGACTATGGCCAGTTTCTAAAGGAACTGGGTGCGCGGATCAAGCAACTTCGACATGATCGCGGTCTTTCGCTCCGCGACATGATCGTCATTCACGGTTACGCAGACTCTCAGTGGCGCAGATACGAGCGTGGCGGCTCGGTCAACGTGCAGACGCTTTTACGCATTTGCAACGCTTTCAAAATCTCTCTCTGTGTTCTGCTCGACGGGCTCGGCGAGTATCCGGCCGCGAGCGTAGACGAAATCAAACGCAAACAGCAATGTGATGTGAAACCCTCAAGCGTCAAGAAGAAAACCGCCGCGAAGCATAAATCCCCTGCTCCAGTTACAACACGTAGCGACTCTAGGAAAATGAACGGCAAAGACGCAGCTCCATCGGCATAGGTGCGCCTACGCCTGTTGTAAGCCTCAACGGAAGGGCGCGTAGGGCTTATCTGGGGGATGTTTAGGACCCCAGAGGCCTCTACGCGGCTTGCAGACTCTCCTGCCCGCCTTTCTGCTCGATTGCCAACACTTTCAAATCGTTAGCCGATGCAGTCCGACACCCCTAACCCTTATTAGGAAGCTTTTGCTGTTGTGGTTGCTTGTTTTCTTCCGGCTGTGTTGACGATTTCCGCTTTTCCACCATGAGAACTACCGGCGACGTGGCTATTTCTATAGAACAAGCTACAGGAAGCTTTTACTACTAGGGCGGCGAAATCGCTGTAAGAGAAGGGGTTAGAGGCGTTTTGGTCCGGCAGATGTACGCAGAATTGCTGTGGAAGTCCGGTAGATGTACGCGCAAGGTCCGGTAGAAGTTCGCAAAATTGAGCTGTTCTGGTCCGGCAAAAGTACGCTGCGAGTAGGCTTCTTCACAGGTTCTTCTGTGGATAAGCCGGGCCGGACTCTCAGCCGGCCAGGTCCGGTAAAAGTACGCAGTTGTTTGGAGAGGGTGAGGTCCGGTAAAAGTACGCGAAAGCGGCCCAGAATGCCCTCTGACTGATCGCCGGGCAAAGTCCGGTAAAAGTACGCAGATTAGGTTTGTGAACGCTCTGTGTGGCGTTGTGGTCGGTCCGGTAAAAGTACGCAGATTGAAAGAACTGGACAAGGCTCTGTCGTTTGTTGCGGCAAAGCCTTGGTCCGGTAAAAGTACGCAGAATCAGGATGGTAGGAGTGTCTTCTTGGGGGTCGCCGGTACGGGCGTTGGTGAGGGATGAAGGAAGATGCCCTTCCCCTTCGGATCGAAACTGATGCGTAGGGTCGGGTAAGCGATCATCACGCGGGTCTCAATCTGCTTCTTAGACTCCGAGCGGAAATTGTGTCGGCCTCGTTTGTCCGTGAAGTCGTATGCGGAGCCGAACTGACCGTGTAGCTCTGACCAGGTAACGAGCCGCGACTTCTTGAGGCTGAACATCGTTCGGGCAAACCACAGGTAATAGTCGATCGCAAGCGGAGAACCGCTAAGGATCGGAAAAGCGCGTGTGTCGATCGGGACAGGGTTCAGTAGCAGGTATTCGCGGAACTTGGGTGTAAGGGCGATGTACGAGTTCCAAAGGGCGTCTTGGTTATCGGTCTGGCCCCACAGCTCGATCTCATCCGCAAGCTGTGCGCTTTTGTAGCCGAAGTGATCCGGTACGTCATCCTCGACCGTGACGGAGATCTTCGACGTGAAAAGGGCGATGAGCTGTTCCTTGACGTTGCGGATGTATTTGCCGGTCCTGGGTAGGTGCAACTCGTCTTCAAGGAATGACGAGAGATTCTTGCCCAGCTCGATCTTTGTCGCGCTGGGGTGGCGCACCTGCCACGTCGCAACCCACGCTATGAGTAGACGCGGAATGCTCCCGTAGGGGACTCCATAGCGGCTGTCGGCTGTAATGCGGAGCGTTCGGTTGCCATCTTTGCGCACCCACTTCTCGCCTTCGACGGGGCTATGCGGCAGGCCGAACTGTGTTGTGAAGTAAGGGGTATAGGCAATGACCTTGCCGTTTGAGGTTTTGTCTGGCGGGTTCGTCATGATGTCGAACGACTGCGCGTGTTTCGCCTTCGATTTCTTGGCGGCCCGCAAAGCCTTCTTCTCGGGCGTGTCGGGTTCTCGAACCTTCTTCGCCTTGCCGCTGGTTGTAGATTTCTGGTCTGCAACCGTGCTGTTTTGGGGTATGCTGTCCATCAAACCCGCCTCCTCTGCGGGGTTTGTAGACCACTCGCCTCCTATGCGGGTGGATGATTCAAGGCCCTTGGCGCTGGAACGCTGGGGGCTTTTACTTTGCACGAAGACTACAGGATTCAGGGCTGCGTCCCTTCGGTAAACTGGTCATCAGCAGTCCTCCTCCTCTGGGCGGGCTCTAAGCGGGGAACAGAAGTAGGTGATTCGGGGACTGGTCTCTCTGGATCGCCTATCCGCTTCAAGCCCTATGATTTGTCTAGGAAATGGCTGCTTTCCTTTCGGCTATCCAGCTAGCCAACAAACGATTCAGCAAGTCCGACAAGTCCCCTTCATTCCTGGCTTTCTTGAGGAGATGGTTCGCGTCGGCGTGGGCGTCGATGTTGAGGATGATGGAGTATTGCTTCATGTTGTGGTCTTTCGACTTCGCCACACCCGTTACAGGTC
>CAXTWP010000125.1:4504-7807 GCA_964247945.1 uncultured Acidobacteriaceae bacterium
CCTACACGCTTAGGCGCAACCTCAAGGCGAGTAGGCCGCTCCCCAGATGGCACCGCGACCGGCTCGGGCTTGGCCGGCGCGTTCAGGTCGAGCGCATCATATTTGCTTTTTGCGTTAGCGGGCATGCTTCAAAACCTCCTGTGCAACAGTTTGGTAAGCGTCCCAAGCTCTTTGAGCACGGGGCTGATCTTTGCTCGACAAAGGAAGATTGTTAACGGTGGTTCCCAGCTCAACAGCTTTATCAAAGACTTTAAGCCGGGGTATATCGACGGAGAACATCGGCACCCCTCGGCCGAGCAAGGCCTTGCGAAGCTCTGGCCCCTCTGACTCTGGCGGTGGCGGCACTCGGGTAAGCAAGACTGCGAAGCTTTCGCTTCCCATCTTGCGAAGGGCCCTGATGGTCATGGCCAGGCCATCGTTGTCGAGACCGGCTGGGACGGCTGGAATGATGAGGAAGTCACTTCCACGCATAAGCGCACTGAGATCATCGTCAGAAGGCCGCTGGCCGGTGTCGATGACGGTGTGCTCATAATTCCTGGATAGCTTTGCCCCCTCCTCGATGCTGGCTACGCGAAAGGGAAAGCCGGTCCCTTTCTGGCCCCAGGCTGTTGCATTGCGGGTGTCGTCGCCGTCTAGCAAGAGTGTGGGCGCTAAGAGATTGAGACAAGCGGCAAGGTGGACGGCGGTTGTAGTCTTTCCCACTCCTCCCTTGTTGTTTGCGATGGCGATTATCATGTCTTCACCCTTTTATAATTATAACCATTCATGTTGGAATGTGGGTAGCGGTTTATGTGGATATGTAGCTAGTCGGCTTGCCTGGTACGGGGACAGCATCGGCGAGACGGTCTCTGCCCTGCCGCACCCTGACGGGCCGTGTGTCCTCTGTCCTGGCCAGCTCGCCTATGCGCCTCAGCTCTACGGCGGTAAGCCGGTCGCTTGTCAGTATGCGGAGGTCCACGTAGTGGCCTCCGTACAAATTCCATGCGTTCTCGCCGATCCGCGCACCTGAGTTCACGAGGAAGTGAGCCATGTTGCTTCCTGACAGTCGCACCGTAGACACTACGGAAAGCGAACGGCCGTCAAAATGGCCCTTCCACATCGTTTCGTCGGCCTTGTTCGTCTTCCATCCCGCCGTTCCAACCTTGCGGGTACTAAGCGCGGTGAAGTAGTCGCTCCAGAGCTGGCTCATCGCTGCACCTCTGGCGCATCGACCGGCGCGGGCGACTCCGCGGCGGTCCTACGCTTTCGGCGTTCGCGTAGACGCGCCCACGGACCTGCGCGGCGAACAAACTCGTGGATTGCGGCGTCCAGCTTCAAGCGGGCCTGGAGCACGTCGTACAGAGAAAAGCAGGTAGAACATCCTCCCTTGATGCCGCCGCGCCCGCTCTTTTCAGGGTTGTAGGCTGGATGCTTGAGGCACTTTCCCTCGATGCGCTCCCGAATGGTGGCCTTGTATGTGAACTTCAGCATGTGACTCTCCTCTTCTCCGGTCGGTAAAGGCGGAGGCCGGGGGCTTCCCGGCCTCGCGCGGATTAGGCGGCTTTTGCGAGCTTGGCGGGCTTCTTCGCTTTGGGCTTAGTCGCTGTCTTCGCTGCCGACTTCGGTAGAGGTTTGGCCTGGGTCTTGGTTCCCTTCTTGCTGGGCGTCGTTTTGGGTTGGGGAGAGGCAAAAGCGCGTTCTGCCTCCCCTAGAAAGTCAATCTCCTTAGCGTCTGGAATCGGTGTCTGGCCGGTAAGGACAAGACGAAGGGCAAAGCCTGTGAGCTTGTCATCGGTCAGCTTGTCGATGGTGGAGGTCAGAATCTCCTCGGCGGTCTGCTGGTTTGTCTCCTCGTCGGTGTCGAATAGCTGGGCTACGTCGTCGGCAAAGGTGTACGGGTTGATATTGGCGAGGGCGCGAAGAAATACCCTCAGTTGCGCGGCGGTGAACATGGCTGGTGCGTTGTCAACGATGCGATTGAAAGTGCTTACGCGGGTCTTCATCACCCGCTCACGCTTGGCCCTCTCAGCCTCGCGCTCTTTCTCCTGCTGCTCGGTCTGCAGGCGCTGCTCCTCGGCCTTTCGCGCCTCCTCCTTCTGCCGTGCCTTTCGCGCCTTGTCGCTCTCAGGTATCGGGGTCGGGGCTGCTGTTGTTGGGGTTGTCGGGTTCTGGCCCTGTAGCTTCCGGCCCGCTAGCGGGTTGTGTACAGGGCAGTGATTGTCTGTGCAAACCGTGAACGTGGTTCCAACCAAACGACCGGCAACAATAATTGCGGGCTTAGCTGTCGGGCAGGGGGAGGTCGGTTCTGCGTCGGGGTTCTCCGCTATAACCTCAACCTCGCGGAAGGTTCCACGCCGTACAGAGTCGGGCCATTGCTCCGCCGTGCTGCTGTAGCCGTTCACGATCTGTACCAGCTCGGGGCGGCCCGCAATCTCGCGGTGAAGGTGAGCGGTGATCTTGTCGTGATAGCAGGAAGAATCCAGGCACTGGTCGCCCTGGTCGGCAACGTCAGAAAATAATGTTGTTGTGGCCGGTGCGCCGGGGGCAAGTAACGCAAGCTCCGGCCTCGGGCTTTAGTGCCGGGTCTTCGCGGTCGAACGGTGCATCCGCTAGGGCAAGGTAAAGGGTATGGGTAATCCATGCGGATAGGTGCTTGGCCGGTAGCAGGTGCGGCTCCGTCTGGCCGTACTCCTTTTTCCAGCACTGCTCGAAGGCTGCGGCTTGGCTGCTCTGCGGTAGACGGGCGATAAGGTTGGCGTGGCTGGCGGTGATTCTCTCTTGCTGGAATGCCTCGGCCACTTCTGGCAAAAGCTGTAACAGGGTGAGCCGCGCATAGACGTGGCTCTGGCTCTTGCCGCACTTCTCGGCAAGCGCGGCCACGTCGTAGCCGGGAATGTCCAAAAGACGCTGATACCCTGCCGCTTCCTCGTAAGGGTGTACGTCCTGGCGCTGGCTGTTTTCGACTATCTGAACTTCCAAAGTCTGCTGGTCGGTCAAGTCCAGAATGCGGACGGGCAGCTCGGGCAGCTCCGCGATCTGAGCGGCGCGGAACCGGCGTGCTCCCGCAACAATCTCGTAACCGTCGCTGTTGGGTCGCACGGTGATGGGCTGGATGAGGCCGTGAGTGCGTAGGCTCTCGGCAAGCTCGACCAACTTGCGCGGCTCGAAGGTGCGGCGGGGGTTGGTAGCTGACTCGTGAAGCATGGAAAGGGGAAGGGTCTGGTAGCCTGTGGCGAGAATCGTTGCGGTGCTCATGGTCCGGTCTCCTGATTGGGTGTGTGCATCGTGGCGATTGTGGGCGGTGTTATCAGCACCTCCCCGAAC
>CAXTWP010000126.1:0-2131 GCA_964247945.1 uncultured Acidobacteriaceae bacterium
GTTCGAGGCGCTGCGCATGCAGGTGGTGGAGGACATTGGCCTGGGACGGCGGGTGAAGCGCGCGGGACTGGCGCAGCGGATCGCGTTTGGACGCGACCTGGTGCGAGTGCATTGGGCGTCCGGCGTGTTGGGCGTCGTGGGGGTGCTGACGAAAAACATCTTTTCAGCGTTTCGCTTTTACATCTCGGTCACCCTGGCGGCGTGCGCGTGGCTGGTGGTCTTTTGTGCCGCGCCCATGCTGGGATTGCTGATGACTGGGACGCGTGTCCCGGCGGCGATCACGCTGCTGGCGATTGCCTGGACGTACCGGTTGTACGGGAAGGCGTCCGGGATTCCGGTGTGGCAGGCGCTGCTGGCGCCAGTGGCGGCGCTGCTGTTTCTGTATACGCTGCTGCGGTCGATGGTGACGACGCTGCGGCAGGGCGGCGTCGTTTGGCGCGGCACGTTCTACCCGCTCAAGACACTGCGCCGGTACGCGGCCCCGCTGCTCTAACGCGATCTACCTGCGCCAGGCAGGATATCCGTGATACGGTGCGTTGGCGATGACGATGTGCGCGGCGTGGACAGCAACGCCCAGAGCAGCAGGGCAAACCAGCCGATGCCGGTCCAGCCGAAGAGAAAATTCAGCAGCAGAACCCCGGTAATGTGGTGGCCGCGATGGGACCCGACGATCGTCGGCAGGAAGTAAAGCAGAGCGAGAAGCGAAACGGTGATCATACGTGCCGCCTCCAAAGGGCGGCAAAGACAGGTACGCAGAGGGGTGAAGAAAGTTCCTTCAAGCTAGACCTCAACCAGGAGGTTTCCGTAGCGCTTCTGGACATAATCATCCAGGATGACCTGGAACTCTTCGACGATGCGGTCGCCCTTGAGGGTGACGGCGAGTTTGCCGTCGATGTAGACGGGAGCTTTCGGCTCCTCGAACGTGCCCGGCAGCGAGATGCCGATGTTGGCGTGCTTCGACTCGCCGGGCCCGTTGACGATGCAGCCCATCACGGCGAGCTTGAGCTCTTCGACGCCGGGATACTGCTTCTTCCACTCGGGCATGGACTCGACCAGGTAGCTCTGGATGCGCTCAGCGAGCTCCTGGAAGTAGGTGCTGGTGGTGCGGCCGCAGCCGGGGCAGCTCGTTACCTGTGGCATGAAGGACCGGATGCCCAGCGATTGAAGAATCTGCTGGCCGCAGCGGACCTCTTCGGAGCGGTCGCCGCCGGGGGTAGGGGTGAGCGAGACGCGGATGGTGTCGCCGATGCCGGCGAGCAGCAGGGGACTGAGACCGGCAGTCGAGGCGACAACACCCTTCATGCCCATGCCCGCTTCGGTGAGGCCGAGATGGAGCGAGTAGTCGCAGCGGCCGGCCAGTTCGGTATAGACGCCGATGAGGTCGCGAACGCCGGAGACTTTTGCGGACAAGACGATCTGGTCGCGGCGCAGGCCGTAACGCTCAGCGGCGGCGGCGTTGTCGAGCGCGGAGACGACCATGGCCTCCATCATCACGTCGCGCGCCTCAGCGGGCTGCGGCAGACGGGAGTTTTCGTCCATCATTTTAGTCAACAGCGCCTGGTCGAGCGA
This sequence comes from uncultured Acidobacteriaceae bacterium, assembly GCA_964247945.1. GTDB lineage: Bacteria > Acidobacteriota > Terriglobia > Terriglobales > Acidobacteriaceae > Edaphobacter. Next base: position 1,570 of record CAXTWP010000126.1, read on the forward strand.
CCCCCAGTTGACGCCGATGCGGACGGGCCTCTGGTGCTTGACGGCCACTTCGATCATCGTGCGGAAGTTGTCGTCATCCTTGCGCCCGATGGAGCAGTTTCCCGGATTGATGCGGTACTTGGCGAGTGCCTCGGCGCAGGCAGGATAGCGGGCGAGCAGCTGGTGGCCGTTGTAGTGGAAATCGCCGATAATAGGCGTGTTCCAGCCCTTGGCTCGGACAGCATCGACGATGTAGGGGACGGCCTTGGCGGCATCGTCGTTGTTGACGGTGATGCGGACGAGCTCCGACCCGGCGCGGGCCAGGGCGGCGATCTGCTGAACGGTGGAGTCGATGTCGGCTGTATCGGTGTTGGTCATGGACTGCACGACGACGGGATGGCCGAAACCGGTAAGGACGCCGCCGATGTCGACGGGCACGGAACGGCGGCGCTGGATCTGCGGCATACAGTCAATCTCCAGCTTTAAAGGTACACCAAGGGGGTGCGTGGAGCGGGTACACTGGAAGGACTGGCCCGGTAGCTCAGTTGCATAGAGCAGCGCACTCCTAACGCGAAGGTCGCAG
>CAXTWP010000126.1:2141-4291 GCA_964247945.1 uncultured Acidobacteriaceae bacterium
GCTCTCCGCCGCGCCGCTACATCGAGAAAAGAGGCGTTCGGATCTTTGACATGGAACTGCGTCTGCGCCGTAGCGACCAGGCAAGCACTCAGTACGAGCAGGAGAGCGAGGCATAAGCGCAGCGTCTTTGTCATTGAGAGGCGCGTGAGTCGTGACGAGTCTACCATTCGCGCTGCGATACACTAAACCCACGTGGCCCGGTAGCTCAGTTGCATAGAGCAGCGCACTCCTAACGCGAAGGTCGCAGGTTGGACTCCTGCCCGGGCCACCAATAACTTCAGTCATTGCAACGCTTGCGGCCTGTTAGCTAAGTTAAGACCATAGAGGCGGATCGCTTCCGAGCGAATGCGACTCGCCAGCAGTACCTAACCTTCTGCCCACGATTTGAAGCAACCTGATGTGGCCTAAGTGGCACAGTCGGCTTTTCTAACCTGTTGAGAGCAATGTCACCAGGAAGACATCGACCTGTAGCTTGGTTGCAAGGTCCAGCAAAGAGCGACGTTCTCAGCCGCGTTGGTGAGATGCACCACACCATAGGAGGCAGCAGGTTGAGGAGCATGCGTGACTGTGTCGCGCTGAGGGCGTAATGCGCTCCAACCAGCAGGCACTGCCCTCCTCCGGTATACGAGGCGATCGTTCCAAATCGCACCGCCTCAACGCCGGTATATGAGGCGATGGCGCTGTCCTGGCTCCCGGCAAGTTGAAAGGGCCTTCCGCGCGGCAACAAAAGACATTCACCAGCCTGAAGTTGCGCGGGACCAGAAACATCTTCGACCGAAAGCCAAGCCTCTCCTGAGACGACCGCATAACACTTGAGACCATCGTGTTTCGAGAATTGAATGGCCGAACCCGTGCCGAGATTCAAACCGCCGCAGTTGTAGGTGCGGGGTTTAGGAGAATGAGGATCTGTGAGAGGGGGTCCATTTCTTTTTGAACGATCCGGCCGATGCCTGGGCCTCTTAGAATGGATCGTCTGAGGGGATAGAGAGTCTTATAGGACGTATCGATCAGCTTGGCTTCTGGAAACTTGGAGAGGAAAATGGCGAAGTATGCGGGAAAGCGGGTACTGATTACGGGAGGAACAAGTGGCATAGGGCTAGCCACGGCAAGGCTTCTGATCTCGGAGGGGGCCCAGGTGCTGCTCACGGGCCGCACGCAGAAGACCTTGGATGCGGCGCGTGAGGAGTTCGGAGAGAGCGCGATCGTGGTGGAGAGCGATGCGGCATCGCTGCCCGACATTGGAAAGCTTGCCGATCAGGTCAAAACCGATCTTCAACCGCTTGACGCTTTGTTCGTGAACGCGGGACAGACGCGCTTCGCCCCGTTTGAAGAGACGACGGAAGGTGCCTACGACGAACTCTTCGCGGTCAACGCGAAAGGGCCTTACTTCACCGTACAAAAGCTCGCTCCCTTGATGCGGGAGGGAGGCGGCGTGGTGTTCACGACCTCGGTCGTGAACGTGATGGGGTATCCGATGGTGAGCGCTTACGCGGCGACGAAGGCCGCCGTGCGATCCATGACGCGCAGCCTGGCGCGGGAGCTTCTGCCGCGCGGTATCCGGGTCAACGCCGTGAGTCCAGGCCCGATTGCGACCTCCATTCTGGACAAGGTCATGCCCAAAGAAGCCCTCGAACAGACGTACAAGCAAATGGCGGAGAGCAACCCGATGAAGCGCGTAGGCAACACGGAAGAGATCGCCAAGGCGGCCGTCTTCCTGGCGTTTGAGGCGACCTATACCACCGGAGCAGAACTCCCTGTCGATGGGGGTGGGTCCCAGCTATGAGGGCTGGAACCTCATCGGCGAGAGAGTCATTGGGGCGGAACCGTTGCTTCGCATGCGGACGGTCTCTGGAAGGGCGCGCCATGAGCTACTTATGTGCCGTGGCGCTCGCCTTCGCGGTGGCTGGTTCGGCCCCAGCGCAAGACTCCGGTCGTGTGGTGCGATCTGGGCAACAGGTGGAAGCGAACAGCAAAGCCGGTCAACGCGCTATGCCGGCCCGGCTTATCCCGATGCCGTGAGATCTTGACCCCGCTACGGCGGCGCTGGTGGGGGCACCCTATTCCACATTCTGGAACCTGAACCCACCCGATGACGCGGCGTGGCGGGCGATCGTAACGCGAGCTGCCGAAGCGACTGCTCCGCGACTTGT
>CAXTWP010000126.1:4301-7646 GCA_964247945.1 uncultured Acidobacteriaceae bacterium
CTTTAGGCGTTTCGATGTCAGTAACCGTGCTGGGTGGAGTCAAAGCGTACGTCTTGACTCCTCGAATGATCCCGGCAGCGCATAAGAACCAGGTCATCTTCCACATTCACGGAGGAGGGTACATCTTCGGCCCGGGCGAGGCGGGTACGGGGGAGGCGATGCTGATGGCTGCTTATGGCGGCTACAGAGTTCTCTCCATCGACTATCGCATGCCTCCTGATGCTCCGTATCCTGCGGCGATGGATGACGTCACTTCTGCATGGCGCGCTTTGGTAGCGCAAACTGATCCGCGACGAATCGCGGTGGAAGGTACTTCAACTGGCGGCGGCATGGCACTTGCGTTGATGCTGCGTGCCAAAGCGGAAGGCTTACCGCTGCCCGGCGCCATTGCTCCGGGTTCTCCATGGTCCGATATGACGGGTACAGGCGACAGCTACAAGACGAACGAGTGGATCGATAACGTGGTCGTCAGCTACGACGGCTGTCTCAGCCGGGTTGCGCGTCTGTACGCTCACGGCCACGACCTGAAGGACCCGCAACTGTCGCCTGTGTACGGCGATTTGCACGGCCTTCCGCCCACCATTCTGACAGCCGGTACGCGCGATCTCTTTCTATCCAATTCGGTCCGGGTACAGCGAAAGCTCCGCGAGACCGGCATTGAAGCAGATCTTGAAATGTATGAAGGTCTTTCCCACGCGCAATTCAACTCGGATGTAAACGCACCGGTGACGAAAGAAGCCTACTGCGAAATAACGCGTTTCTTCGACGCACACTTAGCCCGATGAGACATCGGAACGCTCCGAAATCCGTGTCCTTCTCGTCCTTGGCGACGAGGATGCGACATCACAGGACGGAACGCATAACCCCTACAGTTTGAAAGCGTTCCGCTCAAGCAGCAGCGCGCTTCAGCAGATTCACGTCGCGTCGGGGTGACAGGCCGAATCTGCGGCCGTACTCACGGCTGAATTGAGAGGGACTCTCATAACCCACTCGGAAGGCGGCTTCTTCGACGTTGGCTGCGCCGACGGTCATTAAGCGTCGAGCTTCCAGAAAACGAAGCTGCTTTTGATACTGGAGCGGCGTCATCCCGGTCACCGCCTTGAACTGACGATGAAATGCCGAAGGGCTGAGCTGAGCGATGGTAGCCAGGTCCTCGATGCGAACTGAATCTGCGAAATGGTCGCGAAGGAAGTGAATCGCTTGGAGGATGCGATGTCCGTGATCGCTGCTCAGGGTCATCCTAACCACCTCTCCTCCGTAAGGACCGGAAAGCAGCCAGTAGGAGATCTCCCGCAGGATGGTTGGGTAAAGAACCGGGATAGCGCTGGGAGTGTCGAGCAGCCGAAGTAGGCGGACCGTGCAGTCCGTGAGCGGGCCGTCGAAATCGGTGACGAATACGCCGTTACCCACGCTTTCGCTTGGCTTGGGAGGATCAACGAGCTCACTTGCAACGGCGCGCAGGATCGCGAGATCGAGTTCAAGAATAAGTCCTAGATATGGCTCGTCGGGGCTTGCCTCCGTAACCGTGCCGAAACCGGGCAACTCGACACTCACGAGCAGAGCCTGACCGGCGCTGTATTGATGGCACCGGTCGCCGAAGGTAGCTGATTTCGATCCCTGCACAGTGATACAGAGAGCAGGCTTGTAGAGCAGATGGTTGGCTCGACATTGGGAATTGGAGCGCAGGATCGTCAAGCCTTCGACGCAGGTGGTATACGGACTCTGTCCCGGTTGCGCTTCGGTGTACCGCAACACGAGTTCTGCCAGGCGTTCTATGTGATCACCCCCGTATTCTTGAGCAAGGATACACTGCGGAGCAGGAATAGGCAAGAATGGAGGAAGTTCCGATCTGGTTCTGTCCGCGGGTGGAACGTAGTCTTGCAGGAGAACGAACTCAGAGGAGCGAACTATGTCTGAAATAAAAGCATCGGAAACGTTCCACAAGATTGCCATCGTGACCGGCGGAAGCCGAGGGCTCGGGCGGAACACCGTCCTGAATTTGGCCCGGCGCGGCGTACATTCGATCTTTACTTACAACTCCAATCGTACAGAAGCTGACAGCCTGGTGAACGAGGTGAGCGAGGCTGGGGCAAAGGCCATTGCACTGCAGCTCGATGCCGGCAAGATCACCACCTTTGGCCATTTCGTGCAAAGTGTCGCAGCAGCCCTGGAGGAGATGGGAGCCGGGCGATTCGATTATCTCGTCAACAACGCCGGCACGTCGCATCACGCGCCGTTCGACCAAGTCACCGAAGAAGACCTTGACAGCCTCTACAAGGTTCACTTCAAAGGCGTCTTCTTTCTCACGCAAAAGCTTTTGCCCCTAATGAACGATGGCGGCCGAATCGTCATGATCTCTTCTGGACTGGCCCGGTTCGCGTTTCCAGGAAGCTCCGCGTACGCCTCCATGAAAGGTGCCGTCGAGGTGCTCACGAGATACCTGGCAAAGGAGTTGGGGCCACGTGGCATTGCCGTGAACACCGTGGCTCCGGGCGCGATCGCCACGGACTTCAGCGGTGGCATGGTGCGGGACAACCCTGCCGTCAACAAGCAGATCGCCGGGTTGACCGCACTGGGCCGGGTCGGGCATCCCGACGACATCGGACCCATGATCGCCTCGCTTCTTTCCGAGGAGAATCGCTGGGTCAACGCCCAGCGAATTGAAGTCTCGGGTGGAACGCTGATATAGCAAAGTCGCTTCGATAGCGGGGCTGAGCGCCTCAGCATTTCGAAGGCATTTGAAGAAAGTCGCGTCCATGACTCCGCTTCAATAGCCGTAGCAGCTACGGCTATTGAAGCCTGCCGTTCGATGATTTCCGAAGCAGCGAACGTACGGGCAGCTGCTTACAAGATCAATTATTTGATCGCTGGCGCAAGGTAACGTTCCGCAACATGTCCTCCGCTTCCAGTGCAGCATCAGCGATGTACGCAAAGTGATGCTGCTTCGTGGGGTTTCAGCAGATCTTCCATGCCGATGCGGCGGAACAGCTCAGCCCGAACTCGATCACCCATCATATGGATGACCTCCGCGCCGGCATCCGCTGGGTCGATGGTGACGCGGAACGGACGCTTCCCGAAAGGCGTATCGACGACCCTGGCGATGGCATGTGCAACGTCCGCAACGTTCGAGCCTTCCGGTGCCATCACATCGTGCCCCTTGTGAACGAGCTCCGGCATGTCCTTGTAGGGACCGTCGGCGTACTCGGCCGCGCGTGCTCTATCGCCGGGATGATCCGCCGTCGGGAAGTGATTGGTGCCCGTGGTGTAGACACCCGGCACAACGATCGTGGTCTCGATCCCCCAGCGCGCCAGTTCTCCGGCATAGGTGACCGCAAGGGAATCCAT
>CAXTWP010000127.1:0-7568 GCA_964247945.1 uncultured Acidobacteriaceae bacterium
GGATAGGTTTCTGGAAACTAAACATTTGAGAGATCAGCCAGAGATCGTAGTAATCCTTCAAGCGGCTGTTGGCTATCCCAAGTGTCACCATCGCATTAAGCTTTTCCGCGATCACGGTCTCGACAGGGTAAACGCGGAGGTGTGGCGCGGGTGAGTCAAGCAGGGTTGGGTAGTCGATCTCGACCGCTGCCGGAGTGATGATGTCGCCAAAGCCGATGTCTACTTGAATCGGGATGCGTGCGCCGTCGATCACCGCCTGGCTGCGAACTCTCACTCCGCCGTACTCTACGTCTTTGCGGATAGGTAGGGCTGTAAGTCCATCGACGTCGAAAGCTACACCGTCATCCGGCACCTCTGTGGAACATATGGCCTTGAATGTCTCGGCCATGAGGTCCGGATCATCGCTGCCAAACCCCAGAAGATCCAAGTCTCGTGTCGGTCGAAAAGGATCGGGCAGCCATGTCACAAACAGTAGAGCCCCCTTGAGAACGAATGCCTCACGGAACTGCGATACACCAAGCCGGTAGAGCAGCCTTTCCCGCGCGTAGCGTGTGAGGAGTACCTGATAGTCCGAGTTCTCGGCTCGTGAACGCTTGAGGAGTTTGGCTCGAACGGAGGCACCGATGTTCCGCTCTTCACTCGGCATGGGCTGTCACCGTTTCAACATAGGGCCGCATCACCGTCCAAGCGCGGGCCTTCTTCGCGTACTGCCAGAGTTCATCGGGCGTACACGTGCGACGCCGAATCGCTTCACGCAGTCCCTCCAGAGCGATGTCTATTCCGATCTTGTTGCGGTAGCGGAAACAGTCCACGATCGTTCGTGCGGAGCTGGTAATCGGAACCATTCGTGACCCGATGAGGTGAGTCTCGACTCCCTCAGTCATAAACCATCCACTGAAGCGCACAAAGCGGACGGGAGGATAGCTGAAAGTTGGCAGCCAGGACGTGCGCTCGATGGCCATCCAAACAGAGGATGGCATTTGGAGTGTCAGTCCGTGAAACTGGAGGGCTGAGATGAGGCAGACGATTCCCTTAGGAACGAGTGTGGCAGCCTCCGCAAACATATAAGTGGATTCGATTGGCGTCCCTGGAAGCTGGTAGAGGCCCCGCGCCGGGCGCACCACACGCGCGTCCCGAACGAGGCGCGAGAGCGTCTCTGGTTCGATGTCTGCTGCGATGAAATCTCTAAGACGAAGCATTCCCTTCGCTTGAAGAAGTTCCAGAGCCCGGCCAGTCTGTGTACTCGCCGACATAATAACCTCTGCTTAGGCTGATTCTAGTTGATGTTTTATCACACTATCTTCAGTCTTCGATGGGGGCCCCGGCTCGCTCATAAGAATTGGGACTGGCACTTCGTACCGGACACCAACTGGTCCGGGTAGCAGCACAGAAGGGCCATCTCAGAAGGAACTTGACAGGCCTCCTCCAGAAGTGCCACCAAAGTGCCACCAGAACGACCATGCCAATTCTCAACTCTCTGGGAGAGCCTTCAAGTTGTTCATTTGATTAGCTTTTTTGGTAGCGTTACCGGGGCTCGAACCCGGACTCTTCGCCTTGAGAGGGCGACGTGTTAACCAGTTACACCATAACGCCAAAGAGCCGGAAGCACTGCGCCTTACCCGCGTCGATTACCCAACTATAGCGATCCATAGCGCAAAAATCAACCGCGGTGACGGGTTACAGCCCGAGCTTCTTTACCTCATCGTTGTAGTACTTGCGGTAGAGGATGTCCCACTCCTGCGACCCTTCCGTGATGATCTTCCGCTGCGAGGCGATCTTTTGGCGGGCATTTGCGTCGAGCTTCATCTCTTCCGTCAGCAGTTTCTCAAGCGCCTTGCGCGCTTCCTGCCGGATCGTGTTCCGGTCCTCCAGAAAGCCCACCTGGTCGATCTCCGCCAAGGTATCGGCAACGGTGTGAGCCAGCTTGTTCAGCTTGTCGCGCGTGATCCTCACAGCACCGCCTTGTACTTCCGTGCGAGCTCGTTCTTTACTTTCTTGAACATCTCCGGATAGCTTGCGCCCGATTTTCGCATATCCTCCTGAAAGGCCTCCAGGATGACGCGAACCTCGTCGTTGATGCGGTCCTCGAGTGCCAGTTCTTCGGTCATCGCCACCGTTACGCGCTCGTTCACCGCCGCGATCTTCGCCGCCTCAATCATCTTCGCGTCCACGAGGTGTTGTACCGTTCGGCGCGCCAGATACCCTACGTAATCCCGAGAAAAAATCATTGACTTTCCCTTCAATATACCACGGTATGTGGGCACGGACCTTCGCTCCCGCCGGGCAACGTCTTGCATTCAAACACCTTTACCCTCAACCTCTTCCCCGGCAGCTTAGGGCCTGTACGTCTCCCTACGTTTCTGCGACAATCGTGTTTCCATGCAACCTGACAACCTTATCTCGCTCAAAGATGACATGGTGGCTTTTATCGCCGGTCATGGCCTCCGGCGTTTCAACGGCTATGTCACCGAGGACGTGCCCACGGTCCTCTTCGAAGAGGATGACGCCGACTCGTGGAAGGACTTTGTCGAACACGCCAAGGCCGCAGGTGCTCCGTTCATCACCATGAGCGAGGTTGTGCTGGAAAAGTCCGATGTAGCCCTTCTGCTCGATCAACTCCGTGAGGGGAATGTTCCCGATGACGAGGACGGGCCCGACCTCGATGATGCCGAATACCTTATCCATCACGTCGGCAAGACCGGTTACCTTCAGCTTGGCTTCGCCAACCAGGGCGTCATGTTCCTGGTTGAGGTCACCACGGAATGGTACGATCGCTTTCAGCTTTTGATGGAGCGGGTCACCGAGCTGGGCGGTGTCATCGTCGATGATAACGACGATTAAGGCCGGATGATCGGCGCGGTGGCTCCATCTCAGCATCGCTGGTCCGTTCTGCACACCAGCGAATCAGCGACCGCCAGTGTAGCCCTGCAGCTCGGCTGTCCTACGGCTGTTGCTCGGCTTCTGGTCGCGCGCGGCGTCACGGACGCCGAAGCCTTCTTCAACCCATCGATGGTGCAGCTAGGAGATCCCTTGTGCCTGCTGGGCATGAATGAGGCGGTCGGCCGCATCCAGTCCGCCGTCCGCAACGCCGAACCCATTCTCATCTACGGCGACTATGACGTCGACGGCACCATCGCCATTGTCCTACTAAAGACCGCCATCGATCGAATCGCGCCCAAAGAAACTCCCGCGAAGGTCACGTGGCACGTGCCGCATCGCATCCGCGAAGGCTACGGCATGCAGACCGGCGTGCTCGGCCGCGCCGCTGAGGACGGCACTCGCCTCGTCATCAGCGTGGATACCGGCATCCGCGCCTTCGCCGCTGCTGCGGAAGCAAGGGCACTGGGACTCGACCTGATCGTCACCGACCACCACCTTCCCGACGACACCCTTGGCGTTCCGGAGGCGCTGGCGGTGATCAACCCATCCCAATCCGGGTGCCCGTACCCCTTCAAGAGCCTGTGCGGCGCGGCAGTTGCCTTCAAGCTCGCTCACGCGCTTCTCGCCGCGGATGCTGCTACATCGGAGCAGCAGCTTCGCCTCCGCCAGGTCATCGTTCCTTCCTTCCTCAAGCTCGTCGCGATCGCCACCATCGCCGATTCCGTTCCTCTGGTCGGCGAGAACCGTGCTCTGGTGACGCTCGGCCTGCGTGAGCTGCGCAATCCCGTCCAACCCGGGCTGCGCGCGCTCATGCGGGTTGCGAAGCTGCCGCTCGACCGCTCTCCCAGTGCGGTCGAGGTCGGCTTCCGCCTCGCGCCGCGCATCAACGCCGCGGGCCGCATGGACATCGCCGACGACGTGATCGAGCTCTTCCTCACCCGCGATCCCGTTCGTGCCCAGTTACTCGCCGAAAAACTTGACCGGCTCAACCAGGACCGCCGTGCCGTCGAGGCTCATGCGCTCGAAGCAATCGAGCGGCAGCTTGCACAACTGACTGACACCCATGGCGGGAGCCTTCCGTCCGATTGCATCATTCTTGACGATCCAGCGTGGCATCGCGGCGTGCTCGGTATTCTGGCCTCCCGCATCGTGGACCGCACCGGCCGGCCGGCTCTGGTCCTGACGCACGAAGAGGATGGAACCACGCCACACGCCCATGGCTCCGGCCGCTCGGTTGCCGGATTTCATCTGCTCGACGCGCTGACCGCAGTCGATACATGCGAGCAAAACGATCCGGTCTTTAGCCGCTTCGGCGGACATGCGCACGCGGTGGGCTTTTCCCTCCCCTCGCACCGCGTTGCTGATCTGCGCACCCGCATGGACCGGCACACCGCCGCGACGCTTACAGCAGACATCCTTTCCCCAAATCTTCCATGCGACCTCGACATTTCATTGGCTGAGATCGATTCTGTTTTGTGGGCGTGGCTGCTCCGCTGCGCTCCCTTCGGCAACGCTCACCCCGAACCAATCTTCATGACCCGAGGCGTCACACTCGCCTCGCCAGTACGCTTCATTAAGGAAAAGCACGTTTGTCTGGAAGTGGAACAGTTCAGCCCTAACGCAAAGACTCGCTTCAGCGCCGTCGGCTGGAGTCGGGCCGTCGACTGGCGGGCACGCGTCGAAGCTCTCGCGCTTCAGCCGGGATCAACCCTCGACATCGCCTACCGCATCACACAGAGCCGGCATGAACACTATGCAGGTCTCCAGCTTGAGCTCGCCGGTCTCCAGCTCACCGAAGGCTGCTGAATATTCCTGCTCCATTCGCAGCATAGCGGCGTCTTATACACTGGTCCAAAGTCCCCCGAGACGCTACAGCACCATGCCAACCATAGAAAACCGGGTAAAGCGTTCCAACTCGATTATCATCGTGGGCAGCCTCATTCTCCTGGCGATCATTTCTTTCGCGGTGATCCACTCACTGACGCGCGAGGTGGTTGCCGTCCGCGTCGCCACGGTGACGCACCAAGATCTCTTCAGCACCGTCTCCACCAACGGAAAGGTGGAGCCGGTCGATGAGTTCCAGGCTCATGCTCCGTTTTCCGGTGTGATCGAGCATATCTACGTTCAAGTGGGTCAAAGAGTTAAGGCGGGCCAGCTTCTTATCGGCATGGCTGACGCCGATGCCACATCCCGCGCCGCCGCCGCCGCCACCAACCTCCATTCCGCCGAAAACGTCTACAACGACATCACGCATAACGGCACACAGGAGGAGCGGATTAACTTCAACGGTGACCTGGTCCGCGCCCAACTTCTCCAGCAGCAGGCACAAAAAGAGCTTGCGGCGCTTGAGTCCCTCCAGCAAAAAGGCGCTGCCTCCTCCAGTGAGGTCGAGGGGGCGCGTCAGCGTCTGGAGAGCGCCAATATCGGCCTCAAGGGTCTCCAGCAGCGCGCCGCCGGCCGTTTCAGTCAGGGCGACATCGCCCGCGCCAAGGCCGCGCTCGCCGACGCGCAAGCCAACCTTGCCGCCGCGCGAGGAAACCTTAACGCGATCGACATCCACGCTCCGTTCAGCGGCACGGTCTACTCCGTCCCCGTCTCACAATACGATTTTGTTCCGGGTGGAGACGACCTCATGGACGTAGCGGACCTCAGTAAGCTTCAGGTCCGCGCTTACTTCGACGAACCCGAGATAGGCCGTCTCGCCGTCGGCCAGCCTGTCAAGATCATCTGGGACGCCAAGCCAAACCAGACCTGGCACGGTCATATCAGCCGCGCTCCCACCACCGTCATCACCTACAACACGCGCAACGTAGGCGAATGCATCATCACGGTTGACGATGTTACCAGCGATCTGCTTCCAAACACCAATGTCACCGTCACCGTCACCACTTCGCAGCGGATGAACGTCCTCAGCATCCCACGCGAGGCGCTCCACAGCGACGGGCCGAACAGCTTTGTCTACCGCGTGATCGACCGCAATCTGGTGCGCACTCCCGTCCAGGTCGGTGTTGTCAATCTCAATCGCGTCGAGATCACCGGCGGCCTCAACGAGAAGGAAACTGTCGCCCTCACCGCGACCAGCAACCGCGACTTGTCGGACGGCATGGCCATCCGGCCGGTCGAATGAAGCTGCTTTCCATCGCGTTCACGCGGCTGAGAGAAGAACTGCGCGTAGGGGTGCTTGCCGTGTTTCCGCTCGCCCTCCACTCGGCTTGTGCCGAGACCGCCTCCGCCGAGCGGTTGCTCGCGCAGGGCCGCGCGGACGACGCGATCCGTCAGCTACAGACAATGATTGCCGAACGGCCGGCCGATCCGTTCCCCCGTCAGCTCATGTGCCGCGTCTTCTACGCCGAGGAACGGTTTGACTCCGCCATCGACGCCTGCGAGCAGGCCGTCGCACGCGGGCCTGACGACTGCGCCAGCCAGATGTGGCTGGGCCGCGCCTACGGTCTCAAAGCCGAGAACGCCAATCCTCTTGCCGCGATTACGCTGGCCAAGAAAGTGCGTATCGCCTTTGAGCGCGCCGCGCAACTCGACCCAACCAACGTTCCCGCCCAAACTGCCCTCGGTCAGTTTTATATCGCCGCGCCCGCCATCATCGGCGGCGGCCTGGATAAGGCCCGTTCGGTCGCCTCGCGGCTCATGACCCTGTCTCCCGCCGCCGCGCACCGCCTTTTCGCTTTAGCTGCCGAGAAGCAAAAAGATGATTCCAGGGCTGAAGCTGAGTTCCGCGCGGCGGCTGATGCGGGCCACAGCCCCGCCGCCCTGGTCGATCTCGGCGCCTTCTACCAACGCCATGGACAGCCGGACAAAGCCGTCGCCGTGCTTCAGACTGCTCTTGAAGCCGACCGCGAGCGCGATGCCGCCTTGATGGACATCGCGAGCATCCTGGGCGATGCTCATCGCGCCCCGGATCTTGCCGAAAGGGTACTCCGCCTCTACCTCGACTCGCCGGCCAAGTCCGAAGCCGCCCCCTCCTTCAAGGTTCACGTTCAATTGGGTCAACTTCTGGCCCGTCGCGGAGACATCGCCGCCGCACGCCGCGAGTACATCGCCGCACTCGAACTTGCCTCCGCCTATTCTCCGGCCCATCAGGCCCTCGAAGTCTTGCCATGAGACCCATGCCCGGGTCGGAACGCGATACCATACACCTGATTCCGCCGCAAAGGACGCAGCCTGTTCGCATGTCCCTTTTTCTACGTTGTACCTTGGCGTTCCTTGCTCTTACGTTCGCGCCGACCGCGGCGCGCGCTCAGATCTCCTTCACCTCCGCCATCGATCTCGCGCTCCGCAACAACCCTCGTATCCTGATGGCGGAGGCCGATGTCGAGCGCGCGCGCGCTGCTCTCTCCGAGGCGCGCGACGTTTATATTCCTTCCGTCATCGGCGGCTCCGGCCTTGGCTATTCCTACGGATTTCCGGTCGGCCAGCCCTCCATCTACAACTTCCACGCGCAGTCGCTCGTCTTCAGCTACTCGCAGCTCGACTACGTCCGCGCGGCCCGCGCCTCGCTCGAAGCCGCTAACTTCGCCCTCATGGACATGCGCGATGCGGTCGCCGAGGAGACCGCCATCGCCTGGCTCTCGCTGGACAGCAGCCTGCAGCGCGAGATCGCCCTTGCCGAGCAAAGCCGCTACTCCGACGCGCTGCTCAGAATCGTTGAGGACCGTGTCGACGCCGGCGTCGAC
>CAXTWP010000128.1:0-7565 GCA_964247945.1 uncultured Acidobacteriaceae bacterium
GCGCGAAGGTCTTGCTGAGGTCGCGGCGGGCGACACCGACGACGGCGAAGTCCTTCGGAAGCAGATTCTGCTGGTCGAGATGGTAGAGCGCGGGCAGCAGCTTGCGCTTCGTAAGGTCGCCCGAAGCGCCGAAGATGACGACGATGCAGGGTTCGGGAAGGCGCTCGCCCTTCTTACTTGCGTCGGCTTCCGCCAACGAGACGCCGGGTGTCAATGACATGATGGAACCTGCTCCTGGCTTGATTGATCCTAGGCTTGATAGATGCGGATGAGCGGTGGAAAGACGCGAGCGACTGGTCCGCCGCCGCGCCTCCCAGTGAGCTCACGACTTCTTGATGGCATGGCCGCCAAACTCGTTGCGCATGATCGAGATCATGCGGTCGGTAAAGTTGTTTTGTTCGCGCGAACGCAGGCGGCGGATGAGCGATTCGGTAATGACGGGCGCGGAGACGTCGAGGTCGATGGCCTCGAAGACGGTCCAGCGGCCCTCGCCGGAGTCGGGCACGTAGGCCTCCATGCCGTCGAGCTGCGGGTTCTTCGAGAGGGCGTCGGCGGTGAGGTCGAGCAGCCAGGAGCGGACGACGGAGCCGTTCTGCCATATCTTTGAGATCTGCTCGAGGTCAAGGTTGAGCACGCTCTTGGCCTTCATGATGGAAAAGCCCTCGGCGTAAGCCTGCATCAAGCCGTACTCGATACCGTTGTGGACCATTTTGACGAAGTGGCCCGCGCCCGAGGGGCCTACGTGACCCCAGCCTTCGGCTTTGCCGGGAGCGAGGGTCTCGAAGATGGGGGTCAGTCGTTCGACCGGCTCCTTGTCGCCACCGACCATCATGCTGTAACCCTCCTTGAGGCCCCAGATGCCGCCGGAGGTGCCGCAGTCGACGAACTCGAAGCCCTTAGCGGCAGCCTCGGCGTGGCGGCGCTGAGTGTCCTTGTAGTTGGAGTTGCCGCCGTCGATGAAGGTGTCGCCTTTCTGCATGAGCGGCTCGAGTTTGGCAACGGTCTGGTCGACGGGATCGCCTGCCGGAACCATAAGCCAGATGGCGCGCGGTGGGGCGAGGTTCTTGACCAGATCTTCGAGCGAGTCGACGCCGACCGAACCGCCAGCCGTCAGTTTTGCGGTTACTTCTTTGGCCGAGTCGAAGCCGACGACCTTGTGGCCGGCGAGGCGCAGGCGCTCCGCCATGTTGAAGCCCATCTTGCCCAATCCAATGATTCCGAGTTCCATCGTCTTTCCTTCCTCTGCGGCGAGGCCGCGTTTGCGAGTGCGTGAATGAGACCTGTCTACAAATCTGTTCTGGATGATTCCGGCTTACCGGGTGCGGCCTCCGTGTGGGCCTGGTCTTGCAGCGTTTCGGCAGGCTCAGGAAAGTCCGCGCCTAGCGAGGTTTCCTTCCAAGCTTCGAGGTCCATGTGCCACTGGTCGAGCCGGGCCGTCATCCGGTTGTAGGCGGCCGCGCCGAGGACGAGGTGTTTGGGCGGATGGGGGGACTCGACCACGGCCATCATGGCGTGCGCGGCGCGGCGCGGATCGCCCTTCTGCTTGCCGTCCTGGGTCTGGAAGTAGGCGCGCGTCTTACCGGCGGTCTCGTTGTAGTCAGGAATGACGATATCGGCTTGGATGCTGGAGCGTCCGAGAAAGTCGGTGCGGAAGGGGCCGGGCTCGATCACGGTAACGTGGATGCCGAGCGGCGCAAGCTCGGCGGCCAGAGCTTCGGAGAGGCCGTTGACGGCGAACTTGGAGGCGTTGTAGTACCCCACTCCGGCAGTTCCGATCAACCCGCCGATGGAGGAGAGATTAAGGATGTGGCCGGAGCGTTGCTTGCGCAGGTACGGCAAAAAGGCGCGGGTGACGCGGAGCAGGCCGAAGACGTTGGTCTCGAAGACGGGCAAGAACTCGGCTTCCGTCGCCTCTTCGATGGCACCGGCGAGGCCGTAGCCGGCATTATTGACCAGCACGTCGATGTGGCCGAAGTGGGCGAACGCGTAGGTGACGGCGGAGTCGACCTGGGCCTGGTCGGTGACGTCGAGGGCCAGCGTCTTGGCCGTGCCGGGGTATTCTATTTCAAGATCGGCGATGGCGTCGAGCTTGCGCGCAGTGGCGAGGACGCGGCCGCCCGAGGCGAGCACCTCTTCAGCAAGCTGGCGGCCGAAGCCGGTCGAGGCCCCGGTGATAAACCATGTCCGTGTTGTCGTGCTTTGGGTCATGCTCTTCAAGATGCCTTGGTGCGGGGCCGGGATGCGTCTTTAGAGCGTTGAGCCGACTTTCGTAAGCAAAACGTTCACGAGGCAAGCGTAGTGGCTGCGACGGCGGGCATGTACTGCGCCTCGATGGCCTTGACCTTGTTGAGGCGGCGGACGAAGCGCGGTTCCTTGGCGATGAACTCTGCCTTGAGATAGGCGTCGACGCACTCGATGGCGAGAGCGACGCCGATGATGCGGGCGCCAAGGACCAGCACATTCATCTCGTCGTGTTCGACGCCCTGGTGCGCCGAGTAGGTGTCGTGGCACATGCCGCCGCGGACGCCGGGCATCTTGTTCGCGGCGATGCAGACGCCGACGCCGGAGCCGCAGATGAGGATGCCGCGCTCGGCGGTGCCCGCCATCAGCTCCTTGCCGACGAGCACGGCGAAGTCAGGGTAGTCGGAGGGTTCCGTGTTGAAGGCACCAAGGTCGTGAACCTCGTGGCCGAGGGAGCGGACGTGGTCACGGACCTCTTCCTTAAGCGGGAAGCCGGCGTGGTCGGCGGCGATGGCGATCTTCATTGGTCCTCCTCCAGCTCCCAATCGTCCGGGGCGGCCGGGATGCTGTCTTCGTAGGTGGGCTGGAGCGAGGTCGAGCGCTCCCGTGTATCGAGGACTGAGGGCTCGACCGGCTTTTTGACCATCTCGCGTTCGATTGTTTCCATTGGGGCTCCTCCTACTTCTTGACGAGCTTTTTCGCGAGCTCGACGATGTGGGGAACGCTGATGCCGTACTTTTCCATGACGAGCGGCCCGGGAGCGGAGGCACCGAACTTGTCGACGCCGATGATGCCGCCGTTGTGGCCAACGTACTTCCACCAGCCCATCGTGGCACCGGCCTCGACGGCCAGCTTGGGAGTGCCTTCGGGGAAGAGGGCGGCCTTGTAGGAGTCTTCCTGCTCGTCGAAGATCTTGAAGCTGGGCATGGAGACCACGGTCGCGCCGATGCCTTCGGCCTTGAGCTGCTCGGCGGCCTTGAGGACCAGCTCGACCTCGGAGCCGGTGCCGATGAGAATGATGTCCTTACCGGAGTCGTCGAGCGCATAGGCACCGTGGCGGACGCCCTCGGCGATGTTGTACTTTTCGGGGTCAAGGACCGGCAGGTCCTGGCGGGAAAGCGCCATGAAGGCGGCGTTGTGGCGCTCGAGCGCGAGCCGCCAACAGGCAGCGGTCTCGTTGGCGTCGGCCGGGCGGAAGTCGGTGAGCTGCGGGATCGCGCGGAGAGCCATCAGGTGCTCGACCGGCTGATGGGTGGGGCCGTCCGCGCCGAGGCCGATGGAATCGTGGGTAAAAATGTAGAGCGAGTGTGAGGACTGGAGCGCGCCCATGCGCAGCGCGGAGCGGCAGTAATCCGAAAAGGTGAAGAAGGTGGACCCGAAGGGGATCAAGCCGCCATGCGCGGCGATGCCGTTGACCGCGGCCATCATGCCGAACTCGCGCACCCCAAAGAAGACGTTGCGGCCCTTGGGATCCAGGTGGAAGTTCTCGGATTTGGCGAAGATGGTCTTGGTGGAGCTGGTGAGGTCGGCCGCGCCGCCGAACAGCTCGGGGACCACATCGGCAATGGCGTTCATTACCTGCTGACCCGCGTTGCGGGTGGCGATGGGCTTGGCGTCAGGGCCGCCCGGGAAGACGGGCAGCTTCTTCTCCCAGCCTTCGGCCAGCTTCATCGCGGTGGTGCGGTCGTACTCGGCTGCCTTCTCGGGATAGGCCTTGCTGTACTCCTCGTACTTGGCCTGCCAAGCGGCGTGGAGCTTCTTGCCTTTCTCGACGATGCTGCCCCAGTTCTTCGCGGCCTCTTCGGGAATATAGAAGCTTTTGTCCTCGGGGAAGCCCAGGTTCCGCTTGGTCGCCTTCGTGGCTTCGGGCCCGAGCGCCTCCCCGTGGACGCCCTTGGTGCCGGCCTTGGGGCTGCCGTAGCCGATGACGGTCCGGACCTTGATGAGTGAGGGTCGAGTGGTCTCCGCCTTTGCCGCGTCGATGGCAACCGAAAGGGCGTGAAGGTCATTGCCGTCGGCGACCGACTGCACATGCCAGTGGTAGGCCTCGAAGCGTTTGGTCACGTCCTCGGTAAAGGAGAGCTCGGTGGGGCCGTCGAGCGAGATCAGGTTGTCGTCGTAGAGCACGATCAGCTTGCCGAGCTTCAGCGTTCCGGCAAGCGAGGATGCCTCGTGCGAGATGCCTTCCATCAGGTCGCCGTCGCCGCAGAGCACATAGGTGTGATGGTCGACGGGGGTGTGATTCTCGTGGTTGTACACGGCGGCGAGGTGCTTCTCGGCGATGGCCAACCCGACAGCCTCAGCGAATCCCTGGCCGAGCGGCCCGGTGGTGACCTCTACGCCGGGGGTCTCGCCATACTCGGGGTGGCCGGGCGTGTGCGATCCCCACTCGCGGAACTGCATGAGCTGATCTATCGGAAGGTCGTAGCCCGAAAGGTGCAGCACCCCATAGAGCAGCGCGGACGCGTGGCCGTTCGAAAGCACGAAGCGGTCGCGGTCGGACCACTTGGGGTCGGACGGGTCGTGCTTCATGTACTTGTGGAAGAGCAGATAGGCGATGGGCGCGCAGCCGAGGGGAGCGCCGGGGTGGCCGTTTTTGGCCTTCTCCACCTGATCGACGGCAAGAAAGCGCAAGGTGTTGATCGAGAGCAGGTCGAGATCCTGCGCGGTTTCGTGTTTCGTGGGCGCTTCGAGTTCCTGCAGTTCGCTCATGGGCGTTTCCTTTGCATTCGTAGCCCGGGTCGTCGCGTCCGGGAGGTTCAAGATCGTGGCCGTCCGGCGTTACCGGGGTGTTCCTGAAGGCCAGAGACAGTGTACAGGCGAGAGGGAAATTGGCTCACCAACAAACATTCCATCCGTTACGGTGGTGCACTCAACTGATTGGATGCGGAACGTAGCACTTAGGCAACGGTCAGCTTGACCTCCACATTATGACCGAGCCAGTGGTCTTCCCCGGGCCAATACAGTGTGAAGATCAGCGTACCTTCCTCTTGCGGCGATGTGGGGAGATCGGCGTAGGAGCCCGGATAACCGACTGCGCGGGCCTCTTTGTGCAAGGTCGTCGCCCAGCCGTCGAGCGTGTAGGTCACCTGGAAGGGCTTGGGGTCCATGATGCGGAGGCGCAGCCCGGCAAGCATCGTGGTGACGGGCCGGGTCGTCTGGTAAACCTCGATCTCGTTCTTGACGGTGCGTTCGGCGGCGGGTTTGGCATAGCGCGCTTCGACGGCGGCGATGCGGTCGAAGATGCGCCCGTCAACCACTGACCGAAGCAGCTTCAGATATTCGGAGTGCGCCCAGACCAGCGGCTGCGCCGAGCCGGCGGACTTGCCGAAGTACATCCCTTCGAACGGCAGGTCTTCATGGTCCCAGACCTGCTCCGGCAACATGCCGCCAATGGAGCTGAAGCCTTCGAAGGCGGTGATCAACGGCGTCACGTCGTGCCTGGCCTCAAGCTCGTAGTGGGCGCGCTCGCCCCCCAGCAGCGGCCAGGCGCGGCCCTGGCCCCAGTGCTCGTAGGGGCCGCCGTCCTTGCGCTGGCCGTAGCCGTCGTGATTATAGCGCCGCCAGCAAGGGCCGAAGGGGGTCTCAATCTTGAGCACATGGTCTACGACTTTGAGCGAATCGATGACGAGGGGATCGTCGGCGCGGCGGATGCCGTAGCGGACGAGTTCGAGAAAGCCTGCGTCAATCACCGCGCGCGCCTCAAAGGCGTACTCCTCGTCCGGGCTGCGGTTGGCCATGTGGATGTAGCCGTCACGTATTTGGGAGTTATAGAAGGGGTCGGTAGGCGAGGGCGGCCGGATGCGCATGTAGTGGCGTTTGACACCCGACAGCAGGATGCCATCTTCGGTTGTGGTCCAAGCGTCAAGATTCGCTTCAATCCAGTCGGCGTAGTTCTCGAGAAACTGCGCCAATTCTTCCGCCTCGTGCCCCCGCGCGATGTCCGCCGCGCAGATCAGGCCGCCGATCACCGCCGCGAGCGTGGAGGGCGAGTACCCCGCGTTCTCCTCCCAGCGCTCCTGCTGGGTCACAGGGGCATAGCGGACGAGGAAGGCCGCCGCTGCCTCGGTAAAGGAGGTCACATCAAACTTGCCCAGGCCATCGAGCTTCCACAACCGCCACGCCAGGATGATCGGGAACGCCACCTCATCCAACTGGATGCCGGTCCAGTAGGGTGTGCCATCGACCCAGAAGTTCTGCGCGAAGCTGCCGTCCGGCCGCTGGGTGCAGGCGAGATAGACCAGAGCGCCGCGCGCGTTGTCGATACGCCCGCAGGCCAGCAGGGCGGAGGCCGATTGCACCATGTCGCGGGTCCAGACCAGATGGTAGCCGCCGAGGTCGTCGTCCGACTTCGACGCTCCCCAGGGCACCGAGGCGGACGCAATGAACGCGCCGGTATAGGTCTTGTCCTCGTGGGTGAGGACGATGCGGTGGCTGATCCGCATCAGATTGCCGCCGTCGGTCGAGGCCGCCGCCAGCTCATCCGGCGCCTTCGCGCGATGCCACTGCGTGATGAAGCGGTCGCGGTGCTCCTGGTAGGGGTAGGCGAGTGTCTGCATCAGCCCGGCCAGCGCTGCGTGGTGACCGTCGCCAAAGGCGATGGCAATGGTGAACTCACGGTTCCGTGCCACATCGATCTCGCCCATCACGGCGATGTTGCCGTTCAGCGCCTGGCCGAACTGCCAGTCCATCTTCATGTCGCTCGAAAGGTCCTGGAATCCGTCGCTGGTGCCGACATAACCGCACGACGACCGGGTAAAGCCGCAGTCCGCGCCCAGCGCCAGCGAGGTCTTGCCTTTCCAGGCCAGCACCGCCCGCTGGCCCGCCACTTCGATCGACCGCGCCGAGTTACCCGCGCCACCGCCGTCCAGGTGCGGCGCGAGCAAGGCGTAGCACTTCAGCCGCGAGAGCACGTCCTCGTTGCCGGTGATTTTGACGTTCATCAGCACCACCGGATGGTGCGGGTCCGAGATGAACTCCTTGGTGACGGTGTAGCGGCCCTTGGGATCGGTGGCCGAAACCCGCACGCACGGCGCGTGGGGGTCGATGTAGGTGAAGTCGTAGTTGAAGGTGCGCTTCTCTTCCTGGAAGAACGTCTCGCCGTCGGTGAAGAGCAGCTCCATGTCTCGCGTCTGCGGCCGGTCGATGGTCGGGTAGTAGATCTCGTTGAGCGTGCCGTGCGAGAGCGTGAACCAGACGCGGCTCGAGGCGGCGTAGGCGGTCGAGACGGCGTCCTTGCGGCTGGAGGTCCAGCGGGGCACCACTCCGGGAGCACCGAAGGCGTGGCCCTGGTCGTCCAGCCAGCGGTAGGCGGTGGAGAGATC
>CAXTWP010000129.1:0-7499 GCA_964247945.1 uncultured Acidobacteriaceae bacterium
ACGGACAACGCCGGGACCTGGATCACTTCCCACGAAGAGCGTTCGTTTCCGCCACAAACCAAGTCCGTCCTCGCCGCAAGCCTTCTGGATCAAATGGTTCGTCTCCGTGCCTGATCCGCTGCTCTCCAGCGCTGAAGTGTCTAGATGTTCTTTTGTTGATAGCGTTCGCTCGACTATTTAGCGCCACGAGAAAAAGCGTTTGACACAAGAACGAAATCAGGCGTAGCTTCCTCTTGGTTCACGGTTCAGGTAAACCCGGACATTCTCGGGAGAAGAAAGTGCTCCTCAGCGCTTCACCACTTCCAGGTGAAGTGTGTGGGGTCGGCACAAAAGACAGCAAAGAAACACCTAAGCGCTTATGGATCGCTTGAAAAAGCGGGATTTCAGGGGAGAACAGGATGCAAAGCAAATTGTTTCGCGGTGTAGCGTTGTTTGGAGTGTGTTTCCTCCTCATGTCGTCCCAGAGCTTCGGTCAGGCCGTATACGGCTCCATCTTCGGCACCGTCACCGACACCACCGGAGCCGTGGTACCCAACGCCACCATCACGGTCACCGACTCCGCCAAGGGCACTTCCGTGACGGCCAGCACCAACGCCAGCGGCGAGTTCACCGTCGAGCACCTCATCCCCGACCCATACAACGTCAAGATCGTCGCCCAGGGCTTCAAGGGATATACCCAGACCGGGATTCAACTCTTTGCCGATACCTCCACCAAAATAGCCGCCTCGCTCACCATCGGCGACGCCGCCGGAGAGTCCGTCACCGTCAGCGCCGATGCCGTTCCGCAGCTCAAAACCGACCGTGCGGACGTCTCCACCATCTTTACGGGTAGGGAGTTTGTGGACCTTCCGATTGCCAACCGAAACTTCACAGGTTTGCAGCTTCTGCTCCCCGGCGCGCAGCAAGTCGGCTTTACCCATGCCGCCAGCGAAAATCCACAAGCCAGTCTACAGATCGAGGTAGATGGTCAAGCTTTCGCCGGCACAGCTTTCCAATTGGACGGCACTGACAACCAGGATCCTATTTTGGGAATCATTGTTGTCAATCCAAGTCCCGATGCTCTCTCTGAAAGCAAAATTACAACTCAGAATTACGACGCTGAGTTCGGCAAGGCTGTTTCCTCAGTCGTGACCGCACAGACGAAATCAGGCACCAACAGCTTACACGGCTCGCTCTTTGATTATCGTCAAAGCAATGCTCAACTGGCGCGTGATCCATTCACGCAAAGTACCGGCCCCGCTGGTACTTTAAGTGCTGTTAACCCATTTCCTTCGGGACTCAAGAACGTGTTTGGCGGCTCGATCGGTGGTCCCATCATTAAAGATAAGCTGTTCTTCTTTGGAGATTATCAAGGCACTCGCCAGAAGACCGGTCAGGCTGTACAGCAGAGTGTCCCGACGGCCTTGCTGACTTCGTCTTGTTTGTCGGGAGCCGGCTGCAACTTCAGTGAGTATACGAAGGTCACAGGTCCTATCTACCATACAGTTAACGGTGTTCGTGTCGCCTACGCAGGAAGCATTATTCCGCAATCCGACCTTTCGCCTCAGGCCCTCGCGCTACTTAAACTTCTTCAGCCGTATGCTCCAAACACGGTCAACGGCAGCACAACGAGCGGCCTTGTTCAGAACTACTCGTCGAGTGGAATCGGCGGATTCAATGCTGATCAATGGGATGTCCGCGGCGACTATACGCTCAGCGACCGAACTCATGTCTTCGGTCGGTTCAGCCGCTTCACTGACACTCTGACTGGCACAACTGTATTCGGTGCCGCTGGTGGCGCAGGCTTTGGACTCGGCGGGTACGGCGGTACGTCGCAGGGTGCAAACGACAGCGCGGCCCTGGGCGCGGATGTGGCCCTCAGCAGCAAACTTGTTACCGATGTACGCCTTGGCTACTTCCGTTACGATATACAGACTTCAAAGTACGACCAGAACGTGCCGCTCGCAACTCAGCTGGGTATACCGGGCTTGAACACCGGAACCAACGTCACCAGTGGTGCGCCCGAGTTCAATATCACCGAGGCCGCCGCGTATGGGACCCCAAGCAACAATCAATCGCGCGGACCGCAGTATGGTTCAGGCCTGAATGTTAACCGCTGCAACTGCCCCCTCACGGAACGCGAAGACCAATACCAGATCAGCAACAACTGGACGAAGACGATTGGCAATCACTCCATTCGGTTCGGCCCCGACCTTAGATACGCCCGCAATCTCCGAGTGCCAAGCGATAATAATCGCAGCGGCATCCTTAATTTCGGCACTGGGCCAACCGGCGATGGCGTCAACAACACAGGACTTGGTTTGGCTACCTTTCTGACGGGACAGGCCACTGGACTCCAGCGATACGTCAGCACTTCGACGAATGCTAAAGAGTTCCAGAAGCGGACCTTCTTTTACGGACAGGATACGTGGCGTGCAACACAGAAGCTCACGTTGAACCTCGGCTTGCGATACGAGATCTATTTCCCAGAGACAGTCAACGCTCCTGGGAACGGTGCCTTGCTCAATCTTGCAACCGGCTACCTTCAAGTGGCGGGTGTTGGCGGTATACAAACGAACATGAACCAGATGCAGGCGCAAAACACCTGGGCTCCCCGTATCGGTATTGCTTATCAGGCAACACCGAATACGGTCATTCGCGCCGGCTATGGACGCAGTTTCGATATCGGCGTCTTTGGCTCTGTCTTCGGACACTCGGCGACACAGAACCTCCCCGTGCTCGCCAATCAGTCGTTGACCGCTCCAGCCGGCGATAACACGACGGATACCGCGGCGGCTTTCTCGCTTGCGACTGGACCGTCCGCCTATGCTTTCCCGGCAGTTCCGGCGAATGGTCTTCTTCCGAATCAGGGTTATAGCTCAAGTGGACGGTCCCGTCCAACTACGCTTCGGCTACCGACTCTCGATGCCTGGAACGCCGCGATCCAGCAGGCCGTGACGCCGACTCTTTCCTTTACGATCGGTTACGCCGCGAACAAAGGCACACATACCTTTGGAGACAACTCCGGCAACACAACCAACCCGAACGAAGCTGCTATCTTCCTGCCCGCGCAGTACAGCGTCACAGGCCAGCCGCTTCATTACGATCCCAGCGTTCCTGCAACTGTTGTGGCAGTTGCAGGCCAGCCGGCGGGAATCTCGGTCAACGGAGGCACGGCCAACCAGGTGTTCCTACAGCGTTACTATGGCTTGAAGCTTCCTGCTTGTTCCGACCCCGCCTACAACGCGGACGGCCAGAATCATAACGCTTCTAACGGTGGTTGCGGCTGGAACCAATCAATTACATACTTCGGAGACGACCTGAATAGTAGTTACAACGCGCTTCAACTCACCTTAACCAAGCAGATTGCTCATGGATATTCGCTTAATGCCAACTATGCCTGGCAGAAGTCTCTGAGTGAAGCCACCGGATTCTCAACTTGGAGTCATGCAGCCGTTCGAGGGCGTGACTCCAGTCTGCGTCAGCAGCAACTCATCGTATACGGCCTGCTTGAGTTGCCTTTTGGGCACAACAAGCCTTTCCTGGGGCACGTCAATCGGATCGTCGATCAAATTGTGAGCGGCTATCAGATTAGCCCCGTCATCAACTACTCCAGCGGTCTGCCGTATACACTCACAGCCCAAGCCGGCAACTGGGTACCAGGTTCTGCTCCGCGATATGTGAACGGTGATCCGCGAGCTCTCCGCACCCATGTCAGCGGCTTTCCCGGCGGCCCAAGCGGGCTGAGCTATTACGATCCCGTCGTGCTTGGCGCGGGTGCTTTCTCCCTACCGGCGCTCGATCAGATTGGAAACGTTGGACGTAACTCTGCATTCGGTCCGAACTTCTTCAACGCTGATATGTCTTTCCAGAAGAACTTCGCAATACATGAGAAAATCAGCTTCCAGCTTAGGGCTGACGGTTTCAATGCCTTCAACCATATCAACTGGGGCACGCCAAACGGAAACGTCGATCAAGGCGGTTCTATTTCAAGCGGTGCCTATCCAAATAACACTTCCAATCCGCGCCAACTGCAGTTCTCCGGCCGGGTACAGTTTTAGAGCGTTTTTCGCAATAAGGAGAAAGAGGGGAGCTTCGGCTCTCCTCTTTTTGTTCCTAACGCGACTTCAGGTCGATCTCTTTACCCTTCTGCCGCTCTACCGCCGCTTCGCCCGCATCCCCTCGACGCGCCAGCACGTCGGCAAGGCCGTAGTGCGCGGCGGCATACCCCGGATCGGCGGCGACCGCGTCGCGCATCTGCGCAAGCGCATCAGCCAACTTTCCTTCCTGTAGAAGCGTCGTGCCACTCCTTAGCGCGAACTCCGCGCGCTGCCTATCGATGGCGATGCGGCTCAACTCCGCGCCCTTCTTTCGCTCCGCCGCCGCGCCCTCGCGGTCACCCTGCTGCGCAAGGATCGCGGCCAAGGTGATATGCGGGCTCGGCTGAGCCGGCAGCAACTTGATCGCTCGGCGCAGTGCCCCTACCGCCTTCTCCGGCTGTTCCATCTGTTTGTAGATGTTGCCCAGGTTCGACCATGCCTCGCCGTTCCCCGGCTGCATCACGGTGACATGCTCCAACTCAGCGGCCGCTTCCGCAAACCGCCCTGTCTGCATGTAAAGAATGCCCAGTGTAAATGGGGGGTCGGGCAGCGCCGGATCGGCCTTCTGCGCCCGTTCAAACTCGGCTGTTGCCTCCGGCAGCTTGTCCTTCAGCTTCAATGCGAGGCCGAGGTCGTAGTGCAGCTCCGCCGTAATCGGGGCACCCTCGTTCGGCAACGCCAGCCCTTCCTTGAACTGGACAATCGCGTTGTCCAAGTCGCTCTGTTGCAGGTACGCCACACCAAGGTCCTCCCGCAGCACGGGACTCGAAGCATCGAGGGCCAACGCTCTGCGATAGAAATCCTCGGCCTGTCTGGCGTCTCCCGTCTGCACCAGGGCCAACGCGTAGTTGGTCAGCACCGTGCCGTCCTGAGGCCTCGCCGCGGCGGCCGCCGCAAACAGCGGAAGCGCCTCCTTGTTCCGTCCGGCGTTCTGGAGCGCCAACGCCAGCGCATAACTTACGTCCACGGAAGCGGGCACAAGCTCACGCGCATGGGTCAGCGTCGCCAGTGCAAGCTCATCCTCCCGAGCGGCAACCTGCGCGCGACCGAGCTGGAGCAGCGACGGCAAATCATCCGGTTCAAGCTTCACCGCGATCAACAACTCCGCCAGCGCGCGCGGCACATCCTGTTCCATCAGGTATAGCGAACCAAGGTGCAGATGCGCCGAAGGTAAGTCATTGTCAAGCGCGATGGCTCGTTCAAACTGCGTCTTTGCTTCTTCATATTGTTTCTGCTGTGCCAGTACCGTGCCGAGTGCATCGCGTAGCGCCGAGTCTGTCGGCTTGCGCGCAACCTCCATGCCCAGCCGCTCGGCCGCGCTTCTCAGATCTCCGGTTTTCGCCAAGGCGGTCGCATAAGCGATCGCAGCTTCGGAGGTAAGGATCGCCTCGTTCGGGAGCAGGCGGAACATGGCCACTGCATCGACATACCGTGCCTCCCGACTGTATGCCGTGGCCAGGTTCAGCGTGGCGGTCTCTTCTTTGGGATCGAGCCTGTGAGCCAACTCCAGCTCGCGTACTGCGTTAGCCGCATTTCCCTCCGCCAGCAACACTGCTCCATAAGCGCTGTGCCCCGCCGCCACCTTGGGCGTCAGCACTACGACCTTCGCAAAAGCCGCATGAGCCTGCGCCAAATCGCCCTGGGTCATGGCCGCATAGCCGGCGCGAAAGTCGGCATCCGCCGATTGGATCTGCTGGGCCGTCTGGAGCAACAATGCAAGCGAGACGAGAGCATTCATGCACGTACCAGTGTATGTCTCCTGGCGCGTGGCTGGCAGCTCTTTGCCGCTCGCAAGCATGAAAGCCATATAGCTGCGTGCCGCATTCAAACGCAGAAGCACAAACTTGAGATGCGCAGGCAATTCGTGCCTGAAATTTTGCCTCCCATACTTGTCGACTATCAGGTGGGCATCCTGCAGTTATCGATCTTCAAGTTCAGACGTGTCACTGCGGAAAGCAGTTACCCGCTCTCGCCCCTGAGCTGGTTCGCGGCACCGCGGGTGGAATCGACGCGATTCCGCCGAGCCGCAGCCAGGAGATCCGTTGTGAACTCCTTCCCGCATGGATTCGGAACCAGGCTGAGCCCGACATTCAAGCGGGCTTAGAACGTTAGGAGAGTGTATCCAGCCGCATCACTGAAGATTGCATCTTCATCGACTACCAGCCGATGGCCCCGGCGTCAGGTTACGCACTCCGGACTGTGAAAACTGGAGTTTGGCGCGCGATCCAGCGGGGAGCCACGTACGATCATTCCCGATCGCTGCGACATGGAGGGGCTGGTATTCGGGGTCGAGTTTCCAAACGCCGACCCTCGCGTTATGAATCTGACCCGTATCTTCTGGGAGAAAGCGACTGCCGCCCATGTGTATTGCGTCCAAGGCGAAAAGGGCCTGAGCTACCGGTTTTCGCGGCACTTCCACGATCTTGTCTCTCCTCGAATAGCCGAAAGGCTGGTGTGGAATATTCCTACCCTGGTCTAAAGCGGGTTCCGAAACCGGGTGAAGAGAAACCGCTAGCCCCAAAGTCTCCTCAAATGTTGTCTCGCGGGCTTACGGAGAGCGCAAAGATTTGCAAACAAGGAGCCCGGGCTGGTCGTGGCTCAGAGCACTGAAGATGCTTGAATCGATCCATCTTCAGAGATGCTCAGGTCGCATCTCTGGCTCCATCAGATGAAGAGGATCCGTCAGAAACCGGTTCATCGACCAACGATATCTTCTCCCGCCTCAGTTCTGGAAACAAGTCGTTCTACTCACATTACCCGACTGGTCGAACGGTCGCTGAGCGGACTCTGGTTTTGTTGGACGAACGGAAGCCCACTTACATCTGCCTCTCCTATCAGCATTCATACGAGCTCTATCCGATCTGCTGATCAACCTTAAGGGCGTAGCAATTATCGCCACGCACTCGCCGGTGATCGTTCAAGAAGTTCCCAAAAGCTGCGTATGGAAACTTCGCAGAAGTGGGTCAATCGCCGTTGCAGAGAGACCTGAAATCGAGACATTTGGAGAAAACGTCGGGATTCTGACACGCGAAAAATATTCGGGCTTGAGGATACGAACTCTGGCTTTCATAGGCTGTTGACTGAGAGCGCCACCGGAACGAAAACGTACCAGCAAGTTTTGACACGATTCAACGGAAAGCTCGGAGGAGAGGCAACAGCCCATTGTGACGGGGCTACTCGCGGCCCGAGATGAGGGCGACTAAGGGCTCGCAGGCCTCGCAGTCTATAGGCGCGGCGCGGCGGCTTCTGTATCAAGAGAACATCCAGCCCTTATCGGTCTTCCCTTGCCCAACGCAAAGATCCTTTGCGTGCATCAGGGCTCCCAGTGTTCCACGGTAGACATCTGTTCTCGAGGCTGTTATGAAGTTATGAAGGTAAGTTGACGAGTCTGGTGGTCATGAGGATGGGCGAAGGCGATGA
>CAXTWP010000130.1:0-4950 GCA_964247945.1 uncultured Acidobacteriaceae bacterium
CTCCAGGGCTTCGTCGCCGAGCGCGGCAAAATCGTCCCCCGCCGCCTCACCGGCGTCTGCCAGCGTCACCAGCGGCGGCTCTCGCTCGCCATTAAGCAGTCGCGCAACATCGCCCTGCTGGCCTTTGCCGCGCGCTTCTAAACGAGCGTGCGGTTGTGTAAAGGTGCGCTTGCTTTTCTGGTTTGTCATTTCCGAAGGAATCTGCGTATCAGCCTCTACACCGTCCGCGCGCCTTGCCCAGGCTGCCTAACCAAGATCGGAGAAGATGTATGGAAGTAATCCTCAAGGAAGATGTCAACAAGCTCGGCAACCGCGGCGACGTGGTCAAGGTCGCCGACGGCTACGGCCGCAACTACCTCCTCCCCGGCAAGCTCGCCATCGAGGCCACCCTCGCCAACAAGTCCGTCATCGAGCAGATGAAGGGCTCGGCCATCCGCAAGTCCGCCAAGGAAAAGGCCTCGGCTCAGGAGCTCGCCAAGCAGATGGATCAGGTCGAACTCACCTTCGAGCGCAAGGTCGGCGACAACGACCACCTCTTCGGCTCCGTCACCTCCGGCGACATCGCCCACGCCCTCGAGCAGCAGGGATTCCCCGTCGACCGCCGCAAGATCTCGCTCGAAGAACCCCTCAAGACCCTCGGCGAGTTCCACGTCCCCGTCAAGCTCCACCGCGAGGTTACCGCCCACGTCAAGGTCACTGTCACTGGCGACGCGGAGGCGGCTACCGCGGCCGCTTAGAACTCGCTCTGCTGCTGCTGTTGCGCCATCTGCTGCTGGAGCCGGGTCGGCGGCGGTGGCGGCTCCGGGAGCTGGGTGGCCTTCTCGACCAGCGTCGACCAGTCCTCGGGAATGGGCAGCTCCTGGTCGAGCGACGGCGTCCCCTCGCTTGGAGTAACGCGGACGGCCACCGTCAGCTCGCTCTTCGCCCGGCCGCGAAACATCCCATGCGTTGGCGGGACATCGTCGTAGTCGCGGCCGATCGCCGTGCGGATGTGACGGTCGCCCGCGACCAGGTGGTTGGTGGGGTCGAAGCCGACCCAGCCAAGCTGCGGCACCAGCGCCTCGATCCAGGCATGGGTGGCGGAGTTGATGGAGCGGTCCTTGTGCGCGTCGCCGTGATAAAGGTAGCCGGAGACGTAGCGGCAGGGGATGCGCAGCTTGGTACGGATCAGCGCGATCATAATGTGCGCGAAGTCCTGGCAGACGCCCTTGCGGCTGTTCAGCGCCACGTCGATGGGCGAGTCCACCTCGGTCGATCTCGGCTTGTAGTCAAAGTAGTCGTAGATCTGCCGGTTGAGTTGGTGCAGCACCATCAGCGGATCGTCGCGGCGACGCACATCCAGCTTCACCGCCAGATCATCGAGCAGCGGCGTCGGCCTGGCGAACTCGCTCGGCGCCAGCATCTCCCAATAATCGCCCTGCACCACCATCGCGTCGAGCTCGTCCCAGGCATCGGGCGCAAGGAACGGAGGCACCCCAAACCACGGCTGCATATCCACCAGCGACTCGGCCACAATCACCAGCTGACCATGCTGCCCGGGAATGTCGAAGTGGTGGACGTGGTTGGCCAGGTGGTCGCGATAGCTGAAGACCCGGCACCGCGGACTTACCGATAGATGGAAGGTCAGGCAGCGCTGGCTTTGGTCGCTGCGCGGGTGCATGCGCGTCTCCATCATACTTTCGCTCACCGGGTTGCTGTAGAGGAATTTCGTAAGATGGCGAATCGAGTAATACATACGGTGCCCCTTCCTTGAACCATAAGAGCAACACTGAGGTCGGTTGCGGTATCCCGCTGCTCTTGCTTTACTTATTGTCATTCCCTTGGGAATCCGCTTTTCTGCTCTGGCATCCGAAGAAGCTACCCAGCCAGGGCGGTCTGGATGGAGTAATCGACGTAAAGCTCATAGATCGTGTCGTGGATACCCTTGCACTGCGCCTGGATCGTGCGCAGATAGGCGATCACGTCGTCGTTCAGGATGTCGTCCACGCTTGAGTAACTCAGCGACGCCTGCAGGCGGCCGGCCAGTCGACGCAGCGGTTCCGCCCGCTGCTTGCCGGCCTCCCCGTGGATCGCTTCAAGCGCCTGCTGCAGGCTGTCGATCGAGAAGCGCAGCGAGTGCGGAAACGCCGGATCGAGCAGCAGGAACTCCAGGATCTGCTCCGGCGTCAGGTCGGCGGTGTACACCTTGCAATACGCCTCAAACGCCGTCGCCGAGCGCAGCAGCCCCATCCAGCTCAGGTACTCGTTGGCCTCGGGGATGCGGTCAGGATGGCTCCAAAGGTCCTCGTGGTAAGCCTCAAGCAGGATCGCGGTAGCCGATGCCCTCTCGATATAACGGCCAACCTGGATAAACTGCCAGCCCTCGCCGTGGCTCATCGTCGAGTCGGTGACGCCCTGAAACTGGTGCACCGCCTCCATCACCTGGCCCAGGAACTCCGTCGTTTGGTCGTTGCCGCTCGTCAGCGATTCGGCGCGGATGCCCGCTTCGAGGCTTGGCCGGGTCACATACAGAAAAAGCCGATTCAGCCGGTCCCATTGCTCTGTCGAGATCTGCTCGCGCACATGCCGGGCGTTCTCGCGCGCACCGATGATGCAGGCAAGGATGGACCCGCGATACTCCGTGTCAAAGGTCAGTGTACGCACCAGCGCATACGGATCGCCCTCCCACTTCACGTCCTTGGGATTCCCGAGCGCCTGCAGCACCCGCTGCCAGCGCCGCTCCGCATTGGCAGCCGACTCATCGAGCATCAGGTTCAGATTTACCTCAAGCAGCCGCGTCGTATGCTCGGCGCGCTCCAAATAACGGGACATCCAGTAGAGAGAATCGGCTACGCGCGACAGCATGGAGGTCTCCTCACTGGCTCAGCACCCAAGTGTCCTTACTCCCCCCGCCCTGGCTCGAATTCACCACCAGCGACCCTTGCTTCAGCGCCACCCGCGTCAGCCCTCCCGGCACAATCGTCACCTTATCCCCATACAGCACATAGGGCCGCAGGTCGACGTGCCGCGGCTCCAGCGTGTCGCCGATCAGGCAAGGCGCGCGGGAGAACGAGATAGTCGGCTGGGCGATGTAGTTCCGCGGGTCCGCCTCGATCTTCCGGGCGAACTCCTCGCGCTCAGCCGCGGTCGACTGCGGTCCGATCAGCATTCCGTACCCGCCCGACTCACCCACCGCCTTCACCACCAGCTTCTCCAGATTCGCCAGCGCGTACCCCCGTTCCTTCGGCCGCGACATCAGGTACGTCTCCACGTTCTGGAGCATCGGCTCCTCCGTCAGGTAGTAGCGGATGATGTCCGGCACATACGCATACAGCGCCTTGTCGTCAGCCACGCCCGTCCCAAACGCGTTGGCCAGCGTCACATTGCCCGCGCGGTAGGCATTGAAGAGACCGGCCGCCCCCAGAATCGAATCCCCACGAAACGACAGCGGGTCGATAAAGTCGTCGTCCACGCGGCGGTAGATCACATCCACCCGGCGCAGCCCGCTGGTCGTCCGCATATAGACGATATTGTCGTGCGTCACCATGTCGCGGCCTTCCACCAGCTCAATCCCCATCTGCCGCGCCAGGTAGGCGTGCTCGTAGTAGGCCGAGTTGAAGACGCCCGGCGAAAGCAGCACAATGTTCGGCTCGGGCCGGCCTTCCGGCGCAAGCGACCGCAGCGTGCTCAACAGCAGCTGCGTGTATTGCTCGATCGGTCGCACGTTGTAGCTGCGGAAGAGCTGCGGAAAGATCCGCTTCATCACCCGGCGATTCGTCAGCATATAGCTCACGCCCGACGGCACCCGCAGATTATCCTCCAGCACCACAAACTCGCCGTTTTCGAGCCGGATCAGGTCCGTTCCGCAGATGGCGATGTACACATTGCGCGGCACCTGCAATCCCACCATCTGGCGGCGAAACTGCTTGCAGGTGTAGACCACCTCGCGAGGCACGACCCCCTCTTTCAGGATGCGGCCTTCGTTATAAATGTCCTTCAGAAAGAGGTTCAGCGCGGTGATTCGCTGCGTCAGGCCCCGCTCGACCTTCTCCCACTCAGCCGACGTGATGATGCGCGGCAGCAGATCGTAAGGGAAGATCTTCTCCGTCCCCTCCGTCCGCCCGTACACCGTAAACGTGATGCCTTGGTTCAGAAAACTCAGGTCCGCGGCCTGCTTGCGCCGCTGCAGCTCGTCGCTCGACAGCCCAGAGAAGTGGTCCAGCAATGGCCCATAGTGCCCATGCAACTGCTCCGGCCCCGCAAACATCTCGTCGTAGGCGCGGTCCAGCAGGTAATTCTTGAGCGCCGCGTGATCGAGCTGGTTGGGCTGAGCTGAGGGCATGGAGAAACTCTGAGTATAGCGGGAGCACAGTGCCCGGCAAACCCGAATCGAGAAACGGACCAGCCTTCAGGCCTGAATCTGCTCCTCCCCATTCTTTGAGAAATAGCTGAGCTGCCGCCGATAGCACCGCTGCTTGTCCAGGTCGAATGCAATGCAGGAGTCGAACGGCTTCGAGTACACGTGCAGGCTCACGCAACCCGTCTGCCCCGCATTCTCGATCTGGTGAATCGTCTGCAGCTTGTCCACGGTCACCATGCCGGAACCCTCGGCGCACGTGACCGACCCGATCCGGTCGATCTGCAGCTCCGTCGCCCCGCCCTGGCAGTCGATATTCACCACATTTTGGTTCTCCGGTGCGTTGCAGCGGGTGTGGTGAAACTCGTGCGTCGTCACCTCGCCTTGCGCCACCGTCATCCAGCCAAGCTGCCCGTTATGGGTATGGATGGCCGTCTTCTGCCCCGGAGACCAGCAGATCGTCATCACCTCGAACAGCTCGTCGCGATAGATCAGGTTGCGCGTATACAAGCGGTTGCGCCACCAGATGTAGTTCTTGCGCGCCTCGGCGCGCAGCGGCATCGCCGCCATGTACTCGGCCTCCGTTGTTGAAAGCGCCACGGTCGGTTGCTTCT
>CAXTWP010000130.1:4960-7448 GCA_964247945.1 uncultured Acidobacteriaceae bacterium
TCGGCCACCCGCGGCTTGGTGATCAGCCCATGCTCCAGCTCCTTCAGGCCCGCGACAAAGTCGGCGACGCCGGTGTGGAGAGGATGGGTTTCGATGATGGGTGCCATGAGTCGTCCTCGGAGGGTTTCATTACCGCTTTATTGTTTCATGCCCCGTGACAGGAGCGCGCCTCATGGAACACAAGCTGCTGTTACGATGGGCGCATCCACCGCCATGACCCTGGGCGGCTCAGAAGAGCCATCCAGGGGTGATCTGAGGAGAAAAGACCCGTGAAGCGTTTCCTTATTCCACTTCCTACGCTGATCGGCATCTTCGCTCTGGCGGCGATGCGGCCGGCCGTCAACGCGGATGCGGGGGCCGAACCGGCCGTCACGGGCTACGTTGCGATGGGCAGCTCCTTCGCCGCCGGACCCGGCTTGGGAACCCGCAACCCGCTTTCGCCCGAGCCGTGCGCGCAATCGAGCGAGAACTACCCCCACCTCTTGGCGCTCAAACGCGGATGGGACCTCACGGATGTGACCTGTAGCGGAGCCACGACGCGCACCATCTTGGAGCCCGAACAAAATGGGCTTCCCCCGCAGCTTGACGCCGTACACCTCGAAACCCAGCTCGTCACCATCACCATCGGCGGCAACGACGTCGCCTACATAGGCAATTTGATGGCATGGTCGTGCGGAAACGCGCCCGAACGATTTCCGCAAACTTCAGGCACCCCGTGTGGGGCGACTCCCGCGCAAGTGTCGGAGGACGCCTGGATAGGTTTAGAGGCGCGGATGCGAAGCATCGTCGCCAGGGTCCACGCGCGGGCTCCGCAGGCGCGGGTTGTCTTTGTCGATTACGTGACGGTCCTGCCGGATGCGGGCGCATGCCCGAAGATTCTGCCATTGACGGAGGAGCAATTGCGCCAGGCACGGGAAACCAGCCGCCGGCTGGCTGCTCTGACGGAGAAGGTCGCGCGGGATACGGGAGCGCGCCTGCTGAAGGCATCCGAGCTGACCAGAAGCCACGACGTGTGCTCCGTTGATCCCTGGGTGAATGGATTGACGTTTGCCGCGGCACCCGGAGCCTACAACCCTGCTTCGTACCATCCGAAAGAGAGGGCCATGGCGGCGATTGCGGACGCGCTGGACCGAATGATCGGTGCGCTCTGAGGGAACAAACCTCGCTTTGAAAAACATCGATTATTGACGCCGGGTTACTCCATTTCTATCTGCGATAGACTGGAAGAGACACGCACTTTGCCTCCGGCAGACTTCCCAAGCGCCCGCACCCTTTACTCAGAACAGGACATCCCCGTAGTGAGCACGCCAACGACCGCCCAAGCCATCCGCAACATCGCCATCATCGCCCACGTCGACCACGGCAAGACCACCCTCGTCGACGCCATGCTGCGCCAGTCCGGCACCTTCCGCTCCAATGAAGCCGTGGCCGAGCGCGTCATGGACTCGAACGACCTCGAAAAAGAGCGCGGCATCACCATCCTTGCCAAGAACACCGCCATCCAGTACCACGACTCCAAGATCAACATCGTCGACACCCCCGGCCACGCCGACTTCGGCGGCGAGGTCGAGCGCGCCCTCAAGATGGTCGACGGCGTCGTCCTGCTCGTCGACGCCTCCGAAGGCCCGCTGCCCCAGACCCGCTACGTCCTTTCAAAGGCGCTCGAGGCCAAGCTGACTCCCATCCTCGTCATCAACAAGATCGACCGCCCCGACGCCCGCCCCCAGGAAGTCGTCAATGAGGTCTACGACCTCTTCATCGACCTTGACGCCGACGAAGACATCCTCGAGTTCCCCATCATCTACACCAACGGCAAGGCCGGCACCGCGACCATGGACCTCGCCACGCCCGGCACCGACCTCCAGCCGCTCTTTGAGCTGATCTTCAAGACCATCCCGCCCGCCTCCGGCACCTCCGACGGCGACCTACAGGTCCTCGTCACCAACCTCGACTACTCCGACTACCTCGGCCGCCTCGCTATCGCCCGCGTCTTCAACGGCACCCTCAAGACCGGCCAGGAGGTCAACCTCTCCAAGATCGACGGTTCGCTCGTACCGGTCAAAGTCACCAAGCTCTTCACCTTCAACGGCCTTAAGCGCGAAGACACCACCGAAACCGCAGTGGGCGACATCGTCGCGGTCGCCGGTATCCCCGGCATCACCATCGGCGAGAGCTTCTGCGCGCTCGAAGACCCTAAGCCCTTGCCGCCTATCAAAATCGACGAGCCCACCATCGCCATCGTCTTCTCCGTCAACAACGGCCCCTTCGCCGGCCGCGAGGGCAAGTTCGTCACCTCCCGCAACATCAAGGAGCGCCTCGAGCGTGAGCTGCTCACCAACGTCTCCATCCGGCTCGAAGACACCGGCACCCCGGACAACTTCAAGGTCCTCGGCCGTGGCGAGCTCCAGCTCTCCGTGCTCATCGAAATGATGCGCCGCGAAGGCTTCGAGCTCATGGTCTCCCGCCCCCAGATCGTCACCAGGCGTGT
>CAXTWP010000131.1:0-313 GCA_964247945.1 uncultured Acidobacteriaceae bacterium
CACGGGGACTTTGTAGGCGGCGATTTTATCGAGGACATCCTGCGAGTGTGTCACGTGATTAAGGATGACCTTGAGGTGGAACTCGTTGGCGAGGGCCATGGCCACCTCGACATCGTGACCTTCATAAGCGCCGAGGACGATGGGTTTCTCGCCCTTGAGATAGGGCATAAGAGCCTCGTTGCGGAGATCGAACTTGTTGGCGGAGGCACCGCCGCGGCCGCCGCGGGCTGGAGTGGTGTCGGTGGTTGTATTCTCTGACTTCGCGGAAGCGGGCGCTTTGGCGGCGTCGGCCTTCTTCTGGATATTCTCCTGC
>CAXTWP010000131.1:323-7359 GCA_964247945.1 uncultured Acidobacteriaceae bacterium
TGAGGGCCTGGCGGAGCTGGGATATCTCGCCCATGCGGGTGGTGGGGAAGCGTGCGCCTCCGGGGCCGCCTTCGCCGCCGCCGCGTCCGCCGCGCTTCGGCTCCTGGCCGAAGTTCATGGCGAGCGCGACATCCTTGGTGAGGATCATGGTGTCGCGGTCGCGGCCGGCCAGCTGGATGAAGATGTCCTGGCCGGGCATGGTGTCTTCTGACTCGGGTGCCACAATGGCGTTGGTGATGCCGTTGAAGCGGTCGATGGGGATGCGCTCGGACTCGGCGTGGAAGGCATCGTAGACGTGCATCTGGGGGAAGATCTCTTCGCTGGCTTCGACGAGGTCGGAGTTGACGCGGTCGGACTCGACCTCCACCAGGCCCAGGTGCGTTTCGGAGTCGATCAGACCGGGGTAGACGGTCATGCCGCTGGCGTCGACCTTGATGGCTCCGGCGGGAATCTTGACGGAAGCAGATGGACCGACGGCGACGATCCTGCCGCCCTGGAGGACGACGGTGCCGCGTTCGATGGTGCCATGGGTAATGGTGAGCAGCTTGCCGTTCGTGATGGCGATCGCTCCGGAGGCGGGAGTGGTGTCAACCATGCGGGCCTGCGCGTGGAGGGCGGGAGCGATCAGGACGGCGGCGAAGGCGAGGGTGCTGGCGAAGCGGAGGATCATTTTGCGGGTTCCTGGACGGTGCGTGGCCTTGGTGGCGATCCTAACTGCAAATTCCCTGCGGAGTGACAAACAACAGAGGCAAGTGCGAAGACACGGCTTGGGTCTAGTTGGTCCCGTCGTCATCCGCGTCGTCGGAGCCGCCGAAGCCGCCGGTGTGCATGACGCCGTTGAAGTGGGTGGTGCCGAGGCCCTTGAGGCTGGAGTCGAAGAAGAGGTCGCCGTCGATGTAGACCTTTTCGACGCGGGCGTAGGTGGAAAGCGGGTCCATGTTCCAGATGACCAGGTCGCCGTCTTTGCCGGTGTCGAGCGAACCGACGCGGTCCTGGACGCCGATGATCCAGGCCGGGTTGAGGGTGATCATACGGATGGCTTCGTCTTCTGTTGCGCCGCCGTAGTGGATCATCTTGCCGGCTTCTTGATTCAGGCGGCGGACGTGGTCGTTCGAGTCGCTTTTCAGGGCGACGCGCACACCCTCGCGCATGGACATAACGGCGTTCCAGGGGATAGCGTCCCAGGCCTCGTCCTTGAAGCCCCACCAATCGGCGAAGGTGGCGATGGCGGTGTCATCCTTGGCGATCTTTTCGCCGACCTTGTACATTTCGAGCGCGTGATGGAAGGCGCGGACCTTGTAGCCGTACTCGTGGGCGAGCGCCTCTTCGGTGAGGAACTCATCGGCGCGGTAGCAATGAATTTGGACGTAGAGCTTGCCGCGGAGCACGTCGGCGAGGGCTTCGAGCTTGAGGTCGCGGTGCGGGGCTTTGGCGTCTTTTGCGTCTGGACCTCCCTTGGCCACCTTGGCGTCGTAGTCGTCCCACTCTTTGCGGTAGACCTTGGCGTCTTCGAAGGCCTGGCGCATGACCTCGAAGTTGCCCATGCGGGTGCTGGGCAGCTGGTTGCGCGAACCGTACACCCGCTTGGGGTTCTCGCCGCTGGCGAACTTGATGGAGCGCGGCGCGTTGGGGAAAAGCATCTCGTCACGACCGAAACCGAACTTATTCTTGATAACGATGGATTGTCCGCCGATCATGTTGGCGGAACCGTGCAGAAGGAGTTCGGTGGTGACGCCGCCGGCGAGCGCCTGGTACAGGGCTTTGTCGGAGTTATCGAAGGCGTCAATCATCATCATGCTGGGCGTGATTGGGCTGGTGGCCTCGTTCACGTCGTTGCCGAGCGCGGAGTGCGAGTGCGGGTCGATGATGCCGGGAGTGACGTACTTGCCTGTCGCATCGATCACGGTCGCGCTGGAGGGAGCGGATACGGTCGCGCCGACGCCGGCGATCTTGCCATTATGCACCCAGACGCTGCCGTGCTCGATCGTGCCGTGGGAGGCGGTCATGACGGTGGCGTTTTTTAGGACGAGGTCGGGAACCGCCTGGGCGAAGGCCGGCGCGGCGAAGAATAGAAACGGTAAGAGCAGGCAGGGACGGTGCACGGGCCTCCACTGTGACGGCAAATTCTGGATTTGCCGATAGTAGCATGTGCGGAGCGGAGGTGGGCGCAGCTATCGGTCCCGCTCTGCCGACTCGCTCTGCCTAGGCAGGTTGCCGGCCGTGGAACCGCAGGCCGCGAAACAACTCTCCCAGAGCCGTGCCGATGTTGGGCAGTTCCTCCTTGATTGTTGTGAATGTAGCGTTGCCGGCCTGCTCGCCATCGGTCGCATAGATTTGGAAGTGGACCGCTGTTTGTCCGCTCCGGGTGATGTAAGAGACGCCCAGCCGCAGCGCCTCGGTCGCGCCGGGAACCGCAAAGGCGTCCGGCCCTTTGATGATCGGGTTGGGGAACAGCACTTTCGCCGCTTGGATTTGG
The DNA here is from genome assembly GCA_964247945.1 of uncultured Acidobacteriaceae bacterium. GTDB lineage: Bacteria > Acidobacteriota > Terriglobia > Terriglobales > Acidobacteriaceae > Edaphobacter. Next base: position 2,800 of record CAXTWP010000131.1, read on the forward strand.
TTGGTTACGTACTTTGCGAGCGGCGTGCCGGGCGTAAGCCGCTCTTCGGCCAGCACAAGCACACTTGCAAATACCCCCGCTTCCACGCGGCGCACGCCGTACCCGGGTAGAATCTCCCATCCGGCGGGAACGGCCTCAAGGTGCCAACTTCCCACGACCAGCGCTGCCGCCACGCATCACTCCCGAGACCCACACCATTGTTTAAGTACGTTGGAAGCTGGCATCCACGCGTTGTTTTACTGGCACGGTATGGATGGCGCTTGCCACCGCAAAGGATTCGGGTCCATGCGCTCCCTTGAGACGGAAGGCCTTTGGGTTTGCTGGGAACGGGACCAATTGCATCGCTTCGGTCCTGGCGAAGTATCCAAGCTGGAGCTGGATCGAGCGCACCAGCCCGTCCCGGTAGACAGCACCTGCAAAATCGGGCGTGTACTGGCTTCGCTCCGCGACCGGTTCGGCCAGGGTGAACTGGACCTCGCGCTGCTCGCCGGGCTGCGTTTCGCTGAGCGGTGGAAGAAAGGCCATTTCCATCGTTCTTCCGGGCAGCGGTGGGGGATTGACGCGCTTGATTGCCAGCGTATCTCCCAACACGCTTGTATATACCTGATCTCGGGCGTCCGGCCACGGGGCACCCGCGGGTTTCCCCGGCGCCCCGTCATAGGCAAGGATGGGAACTTTGCCCTGGTTCGTCAGAGTGTAATGAACGTGAAGAAGCCCTTTCTCCGTTTGGCAATTGAGGCTCAGCAACACATCCATGGATTCCCCTCTTGTTTGTACATCGAACGCCCCGGAAAGCAGCCCCGCAGCGACCATCCAGGCAAAGGATCGCCTAGTGGTTCGGTCCGGGGCCGCCGCCCGGCGGGGTGGGAACGACGTTGTCGAAGTAGTTGCCGCTTGCGTCGGTGCCGCTCTGGTGCCATTGGTTGTTCGCGTCCTGATAGGTGGAGCTGGTGATGGAGTCGTGGTCGGGACGGTAGCTGTGCCCTTCATCATCGTACAAGGTCCTCTCTGTGATGGGGTCGTTGTCATGGCCGTTGACTCCGATCGTCTGCGACTCTTCTTCGTTGTCGAACGGTGACGGCTGGGTGTTGGCGGCGAGGTTGTCGCCTTGCCCGTTGTGCAGACCGTGGATCATCTCGTGGCCGAGAGTGTCGTCGCCTTGCTTGGTTTGGGTGCTGCCGTCGGCAGCGGTGTACTCGGAGGTGCGGGAGGCGTTATAGGAGATGGTTGAGTCCGAACCATCGCCGTGACTGCCGTCCGCCTTTGGGTAAGCGCCATTGTCGGCAGCCTGCGTGTAGCCGTTGTTCTGGTCAGTGCCGGCATCGATGGGTTGGACGGTGATGTGGCGTCCTGTCTTCGCATAGGCGTCGGACCACCGTTGACCGGTGGGGGTCGCGAGGAACTTGTTCAAGTCACTGACGACTTTGGCCTGGTACTCGACCGAGCCCTTGATGGTGATCTGGGGGTTGTACTGGGTGACGATGGACCCATTCTCGACCTCGGATTTAGGATAGCCGCCGAGGAAGTTTTTGAGTCCGGCCAAAAGGCCGCCCATGACCAGACCAAACATGCCCATGGCGCCTTCCATGCCCACGATAACGTTCGGAGAACACATAACGAGGGTGTCGGGCGGGCCGATGCAGATGAGCATGTCGGGACGCGCGATTGGGGCACACCGCCGACGATCACGTTGAATGCGCCGAGCACGAACGGGCCGCCGACGTGCGGGATGATGCCGGTCACCATGGGGCAGACATGAAGATCACCGATGCGCGAAGCGGGCAGGTTGTTGATCAACACGGTTGGGAAGCCGACGACCACCTTCCCGCCGTGCGCCGTGGTGTCCGTGATACGTGCCGCCGGGAAACCGCCCATGTCTTTAGTCCTCTCTTAGCGCCTTGCCGGCGACCGCACGTCTTTTAGGAAGCATCCATTACGCTTCGTGCTCGGCTGTGGGCTCTTGGATCTCAGCGGTCTCGTGCGAGTCTAATACTTCTTTGCGGATGGCGCGGAGTTCGGGCAGAATGCGGCCGACAGGGACGCCTTCGGAGGCGGGGTTGCCGAGGGCGAAGTAGACGTCGCGGAAGAGGGAGTAGAGGCGGTCATAGCGGACGGTCTGCGTGGTTTGTGGAGTGAAGGTGCGGAAGGGCGGGCAGAGGGCGTCCTGCGCGGACTCGATGGAAGGGAACGCGCCGCAGGCGAGAAAGGCGACGATGACGGAGCCGAGCGAGGTGACGTCGCCTTCGGGAACGAGTACGGGTTTATCAAGGGCGTTGGCGTAGATCTGGTTGAGCGTGGCATTGCGCTTTGGGATGCCGCCGCCGTTGATAACGCGGTTGATGGGCGCGCCGGCGGCCTCCATGCGGTCGAAGATGATGCGGGTGTGGAGGGCGGTGCCTTCGATGGCGGCGAAGAGTTCGTCGGCGGCGTTGTGGTGGAGGTTCCAGCCGAAGGTGACGCCGCCGAGTTCGGGGTTGACGAGGACGGTGCGGTCGCCGTTGTCCCAGACGAGGCGGAGCAGCCCGGTCTGTCCGGCCTGGTACTCGGTGATGAGTGCGGAGAGGTCGGCGACGGACTGGTTGGCGCGTGCGGCGATTGCGGCGAAGATGTCGCCGACGGCGGACATGCCTGCCTCGATGCCGACCTGGGCTGGGTCGACGGAGCCGGGGACGACGCCGCATACGCCGGGGACGAGGGTCTGGCGATCGCTGAGGCCGATGATGCAGGTCGAGGTGCCGATGACGTTGACGACGTCGCCGAGGCGGATGTTTGCGCCGATAGCATCCCAGTGGGCGTCGAATGCGCCGGTGGGGACGGGGATGCCGGGAGCGAGTCCGAGTTTCTCCGCCCAGACTCCCGAGAGGTGGCCGGCGAGCTGGTCGGAGGTCTGGAAGCGCCCGGTGATTTGATCGCGGACGCCGGTGAGGAGCGGGTCGATCTTTTGCAGGAGCGACTCCGGTGGGAGGCCGCCCCACTTCGGGTTCCACATCCACTTGTGGCCCATGGCGCAGACGCTGCGAGGGAGTTGGGCGAGGTCGGTGATGCCGCAGAGGGTGGCGGCGACCATGTCGCAGTGCTCGAGCGCGGTGGCGAAACGCGGGCGGAGGGTGGGATTGTGGCGGAGCCAGTGGAGGAGCTTGGACCAGCCCCACTCAGAGGAGTAGACGCCGCCGCACCAGGCGATGCCTTCGAAGTTCTGCTCATGGGCGACGTGGGTGATCTCGGCGGCCTCGGCGGCGGCGCGGTGGTCGGCCCAGAGGTAGTACTCGCCGAGGGGCTGGAGGGCGGAGTCGACCATGAGGACGCTGGAGCCGGTGGTGTCGAGGGCGAGTGCGCGGATGTCGCGGCCGTCGATGCCGCTGAGGCGAATGGCCTCGCGCATGGCGCGGGTGAGGGCGGCCATCTGGTCGTCATGGGACTGGGTGGCGAGGTTCGGGTCGGCGACGGAGCGATGGAGAGGATAGTCGGCAGTGGCCTGGGCGAGTTTGCCGCGCTCGCGGTCGAAGATGGCGATGCGGACGCTGAGTGTGCCGAAGTCGACCCCTGCGACGATGCTCATGGCGTTGCTCCTGCGGCGAGGTTCGTATGCCTCACGAGTGTAGCGGACGGCTTATGACAGGCGCGGGAGAACCGCACCAACGTGGACCGAAACCGCAAAATATTGATTGCAAATTACTTATAAGAGTATCCTCCGCTAGGTGGCGAAGATTTGGTCGAGGTCGGCGAAGGCCTTGAACTCGATGGCGTTGCCGGCGGGATCGAGAAAGAACATTGTGGCCTGTTCGCCGGGTAGACCCTGGAAGCGGATGTAGGGCTCGATGATGAAGGCCGTTCCGGCGGCGCGGAGGCGGTCGGCGAGGGCCTGGCAGTCGGGCATGGCGAGGACGACGCCGAAGTGAGGCACGGGGACTTCGTGGCCGTCGACGGGGCTGTGGTGGGTGTCGTCGATGGCGGCCTTGGGCTTCAGGTGCGCGACGATCTGGTGGCCGAAGAGGTTGAAGTCAATCCACTGAGCGGAGCTGCGGCCCTCGGGACAGCCGAGCGTGCCTCCGTAAAAGCTGCGGGCGGCGGCAAGGTCGTCGACGGCAAAGGCAATGTGGAAGGGCGTAAGCATGGGTATGGATGCATCTTAGCCGGAACGGCGCGTGGCATGGAAGCGGAGCCGGACGTAGTCGGCGGTCCATGCGCCGGTTGCGTCGGCGAGGATGGGGCTAAGCAGATCGACAATGCGTGTGATGGCTTCCTCCCGTGCGGTGACTGGAAGGAGGTCGAGGACGCCGTTGCGGAAGGTTTTGAGCCAGAGGACCATGCCTTCCGCGCCGCCGGGCAGTGGAGTAGGGCGAGGGATGAGGTCGATCCTGTCGACTGCAAAGCCTGCGTCTTCAAGCAGTGCGCGATAGTGCGGAGCTGAAGGATAGAAGGACGCGGCGGCTGCTTCGGCGTCGATACCAAGAGGAGCGAGCACAGCACGGAGAGCAATGCGGATCGCGGCGATGTTGCCCTGACGGCGCGCGAGGGCAGCAGTCAGAATCGGCTGTCCAAGTTTGTGCCCGAGGGGAT
>CAXTWP010000132.1:0-6279 GCA_964247945.1 uncultured Acidobacteriaceae bacterium
CCGAGCAGCAGCACGGCGGCGATGCCGAAGATGAGCCAGAGTTTGTCTGAGCCCCCGCGGGCCATGAGGATCAGGCTCAGCAGGCAGGTCATCCAGAAAAGCGATTCGAAGGAGTTCATGGCAAGAACGCTGTCGGTGCCCAGGTACATCGGGCAGAACAGGACGCCGATCATGGCCAGCCCTTGGGCTGGACGGCGGCCGCCGAGCGACCAGCACAGCAGGCCGGTGAGGAAGACCCGGGCTGCTCCCGCCGCGGCCGCGAGCAGGCGCAGACCGGCGAGCGAGCGGCCGAAGAGCAGCTCCGCCAGCCGCGCCTGCACCGCCACCAGCGGGCCGTGGTCGACGTAGCCCCAGGCGAGATGGCGGCCGCAGGCGATGTAGTAGAACTCGTCGCGAAAGTAGCCCCAGCCGAGGTGGGCCTGCCACAGATTCGCGGCGACGTGCAGGAGGAGTTTGATCGCGGCAAAGAGGGCGGCAAGCCGCAGAGCCTCTCGCAGCGCGGGATCGCGCGGGCGAACGATGGTGGTCTTCATGGCAGCAGACTACGACAGGAAGCGGCCGGGGGTTCCCGGCAGCTACACTTATTCGAGGGAAGAAGACGATGGATTGGACACCGGGCGGGCTGGGCGGCGATGTGGAGGACCGGCGAGATTCGTCCGGCGGCGGCGGAGGATTTGGCGGCGGAGGCATCGGCCTTGTGGGCCTTGTGGTGCTGGGGCTGGTCAGCCTGGTGACGGGGCGGAACTTCATCGGCGCGTATCTGCGCGGCGGGGGTGTCTCACCCGCGCAGACGCAGACTGTCCAGCCCGGCCCGCATCGGGCTGGGTCGCCGGGAGAGGACCGCTCGGCGCAGCTGGTCTCCTTTGTGCTGAACGACGTGCAGAAGACGTGGACGGAGATTCTGCCGGAGCAGACCGGGCACGACTATCGCCACGCGAAGCTGGTGCTCTACCGCGGCCAGACTTACTCCGGCTGCGGCACAGCGCAATCGGCGACCGGGCCGTTTTATTGCCCGGCGGATGAAAAGGTCTATATCGACCTGGGTTTCTGGGACGAACTGGCCAAATTTGGCGGCGGCACGAGTGAGTTCGCACAGGCCTACGTGGTCGCGCACGAGCTTGGCCACCACGTGCAGAAGATCCTCGGCACGGAGAGCCGGGTGCGCCACCTGACCCAGCAGGAGCCGGGGGCACGCAACCGTTTATCGGTCGACATCGAGCTGCAGGCGGATTGCTTCGCCGGGGTCTGGGCGCGGAGTGGAGAGCAGCGCCACTTTATCAACCAGGCCGATATCGACGCCGGTCTCAAGGCAGCGGCAGCCGTCGGCGACGACCACCTGCAGAAGATGGAGCAGGGAACGGTCAGCCCGGAGACCTTCACCCACGGGACTTCCGCCCAGCGGCGACACTGGTTCGAGCAAGGGCTGCGGACGGGCACCGTGGAAGGATGCAACACGTTCGGGTCGAGCGGTCTGGCGGAGTGATGGGCGGGCTGTTTCGCCGTTAGAACGACGCGGGCTCGCCTTCCGTGGGATCGCCGGGCGTCTCACCGCGCGGGACGGGCTTCATGGTTACGGTCTGCGTGTAGGTCTGCCCGTCTACGGTAAGGCGGACGGTGTATTTGCCGGGCCGCAGACCGGTGGGCCCACGATCGCCGCGGGCTCGCCGGTCTGCAGGTGGAGCGGGCAATGTGCCCGGCGGCGGTGAGCAGGCATCGCGCACCGGGGAGGTCTCGGGGGCGCGGCCTCCTCCGCCTCCGAAGCCGCGCGGCGGGGCGATGTTCAGCGCGAAGCGGTGCATCCCGGCCGTGGCGGAGGGTGGCGAAGTCGGCTGCATCCAGTAGGCCTGGACGTTGATGGCTTCCGTGTCGACGGGCTTTACGGGCGTGTCGCTGGCCGCGCAGACGCGCACCGCGCCCGCGGCGTCGAGCAGCTCCAGCTTGACGGGCTGGGCGGGCGCGGACTTCAGCCAGTAGTAGGCGAGCAACCCGGCGGGCGGGTTCACCTCCTGCGGCTCCTCGTGCGGCAGCGGGGTACCGTTCATGCCGCCGTTGCGCACGGCGAAGGTTTCGCCCGGTTGGAAGAGATACGCGGGCGCGGCGGCGACCTGTTCGCCCTTTGCGGCCAATTCCCGCAGGGCGGCCATCTGGTCCATCACCCAGAAGCCCCGGCCATGGGTGGCGATGGCCAGATCGTCCCCATGCACGACAATGTCCCGGACCGACGTAACGGGCATGTTGTTCTGCAGCGGCTGCCAGCGCGCTCCGTCGTTAAACGAGACATAGACGCGCAGCTCGGTCGCCGCGTACAGCAGGCCTTTGGTCTTGGGGTCTTCCTTAACTGAGTTGACAAACGCGCCCTCGGGTATGCCCACGACCGCGTTCTCCCAGGTTTTGCCACCGTCGTGGGTGCGGTAGATGTAGGGCTTCAGGTCGGCGAGGCGATGCCGGTCGACCGACGCATAGGCGGTTTGCCGGTCGAAGTGCCCGGCCTCGATCTGCGAGACCTTGCTCCAGGCGGTCATCGCGGGCGGAGTCACGTTGTCCCAGCGGCCGCCGTCGTCCCGCGTGACGTGGATGAGGCCATCGTCGGTGCCAGCCCACACCGTTTTTGCATCAAGCGGCGACGGCGCAAGCGCATACACCACGCCGAAGCGGTCCGTCATCTTTTGGTCGATGTCCTTCGCCGTTGCCGGGTCGAGGCCGACAGGTACGTCCGGCGTCATCCGCGCCAGGTCCGGGCTGATCTTTTCCCAGGTCTTGCCGCGGTCGCGCGAGCGCATGACGAACTGGTTGGCGTAGTAGAGCGCCTCATCCGCCTGCGAGAAGACCTGCGGCAGCGTCCATGTTTTACGGTTCGGGTCCGCCGGGTCGGGGTCCGGGAGCTTGCCGCCGAGCGAGACCTGGATGTTCAACGCCTGGTTGCACCGGCCCGTGCCCGCGCCATAGAGGATGTTGCCGTCCTTCGGGTCCGGGACGACGGTGTCGCTCTCGCCCGCCTGGCAGATTGGCTCCCAATTGCGGAAGGATAAGACGCCTTCGCGCGACCAGGTGCTGACACCCACGCCGCCGCTGTCCTGCTGCGCGCCGTAGAGCCAGTAGGGGAAGCGGTTGTCCGCCGCCACGTGGTAGATCTCGGCCGTCGGCTGGTTGTACCAGGTGCTCCAGGTCTTTGCGCCGTCGACCGAGACCACCGTGCCCTGGTCGCTCGAAAGCACCATCCGGTTACCGTCCTTCGGATTGATCCAGAGCTGGTGGTAGTCGTCTCCGCCAGGCGCGCCCTTGACCGGGACGAAGGTCTTGCCGGCGTCGGTGGTCATGTAGGTAGCGGTATTGATGACGTAGGCGCGATCGGGATTGATGGGATCGACCGCCACCTGCTCGAAGTACCAGCCGCGGCTCCAGAGGCGTGTTTCGGCGTTGACCAGCCGCCAGGTGGCTCCCGCATCGTCGGAAAGATACACGCCGCCGCCGGTGTTCGCCGGAGCAGGAGCCGCGCCCGGTGCCGGCGGCCCAAGCGGCGCGGCGACGGCCTTGCCGATGTCGTCCACCACTGCCCACAATCGCTTCGGGTTGCTGGGCGACACCGCGATGCCGATCTTGCCGACAAACTCATCCGCGGGCAACCCTCCGGTCAATTGCTTCCACGTATCGCCGCCATCGAGCGATTTGTACAGCCCGCTGCCCGGCATGTAACTCGGCGCGTAGACCGACCACGGCGGTCGTCGTGTCGCCCACAGCGTGGCATAAAGCACCTTCGGGTTATTGGGGTCGATCGCGAGGTCGATTGCACCGACGTTCTCCGGGTCGTTCGCCTTGAACAGCACCTTCTTCCAGTGAGCTCCGCCGTCTACTGACCGGTACACCCCGCGATCGGCGTTCGGACCGTAGACACTTCCCAGCGCGGCCACGTAGACGCGCTCCGCGTTGGTGGGATCGACGACCACCTTGCCGATGTGCGCCGTCCCTTCAAGCCCGATATGTGCCCAGGTCTTGCCCGCATCGATCGACCTGTACATCCCGATCCCATAGGAGTGCTGGCTGCGAATGTCCGGCTCTCCCGTGCCGACGTACACGACGTTCGCGTTCGAGGGCGCGACCGCAATCGCGCCGATCGAGCCGATCGGAATGCCTTCATCCGCGATCGGAAACCATGTCCGCCCGGCGTTCTCCGTCTTCCACACGCCCCCACCCACCGAGCCGAAGTAGAACGTGTCCGGCTGGCTGGCGTGCCCCGCGACGCCGTAGGAGCGGCCTCCGCGCATCGGCCCGACGTCGCGCCAGTGCAGCCCGGCGAACATACTGTCGGGGTATTGACCGGCAGCCTGCGCTCCGGCTCCAACATTCAGACTGCCAATCTGCAGCAGCAACAAGATTCCATACGATCGAAGACGCATACCACGGCTCCTGCTTGGTGAATACGGGGGCGAAAGCCTCGCCCGAGGGCGGACGAGGCAGTTGTACAGACGTGTGTCCCACGCTAACAGATACGGCCGGAGTTCTTAAACGCTGAGTTCCCCTTTTCCGCCATAAAGGAACGCCGCCAAAATTGACGATGAAAAGTCCTTGCAACGAAATCTTTTCATGGTATGTTTGCAACATTCTCATTCACTGTTGTCCCGCCGCACCGTGCGGTTGCGTTGGTTCGTAGAGCGTTCCAGACCCACGCACCTGTTTGCGCATTCGACCCTGTGTACCCAAAGACTCCTCATGTCTCATGGGCCACCGTGCATTGTTGTCCGCCACTGGTTCGCACCACGAATCGCCGAGTCTTTACTCACTGCTTTGCAGTCGCTTTGGAAGAACGTACCGCGCGTAGACAGATGGTTCCATCAGTACTGCTTTCTTGGTAGCACCGACAAAGGAGCTTTATGACACGACCGATTGTTCACCGGTTTTTCCCTGGATTGCTGGCCTCAATCCTTCTGGCGTTTGTTTCCCTCGCAACCTCCTCGGCGCTTGGACAGGCAACGAGTACCGGTACCGTGGTGGGCGTGGTCGCCGACCAGCAGGGCGCGGTCATCCCAGGGTCGATCATCACGCTCACCGATGTGAGCACCAACATCGCACGGACGACGACCAGCAACAATGATGGCCAGTACGTCTTCGTTAACGTAAATCCAGGCAATTACAGGATCTCCGCTTCGAAGGAAGGCTTTTCCATCTCGCAGATCGCCAACCAGGCCGTCAGCGTCGGCACCCAAACGACCGCAAACTTCAAGTTGGCGATCGGGGGCGCGACCACCACCATCGAAGTCCAATCCACAGGGTCCGATCTCCAGACCCTGAACGCGACTATCGGCAGCACGGTCACGTCGGTCGCAATCGACGCGCTTCCAACCTTGGGCCATGACATTAGTTCCTTTGCGACGCTACAGCCCGGCGTGACGCCCGATGGAAGCGTCGCGGGCACAGTGGTCGACCAAGCAACGTTTCAGCTCGACGGGGGTAACAACTCGAGCGATATGGATGGCAGTATGACGGTCTATACGGGGGCCTTCAGCAACGATCCCACGGGCATCACCGGCGGAGGTGCGTCGGGCGTCATGCCGATGCCCGCCGACAGCGTGGAGGAGTTCAAGGTCAACACGACCAACCAGACGGCGGACTTCGACAACTCCTCAGGCGCTCAGATTGAAGTCGTCACCAAGCGCGGAACCAAGACGTGGCATGGGACCGTTTACGAGTACTACCTGGATAGTAATTTCGGCGCTAACACGTGGCAGAACAACTACACCAACACACCGAAGCCGAGCAACCACTACAACCGCTTCGGCGCAGCGGCAGGTGGCCCGATCATGCCTAAGCCGCTGCTGGGCGGAAAGACCTACATCTTTGCCAACTACGAAGGTTTTCACTACCCCTTGTCGCAAACCTATGAGCGCTCGGTCCCTTCGGCCGCCATGCGGGCAGGCACGCTTAGCTTCAACAGTACGACCTACAATCTCAACACGCTTGATCCGCGCGGTGTCGGCATTGCGCCCCTCGTCCAGAATCTTTGGACAAAGTATGAACCGGTCGGAAACGATCCGGGTTGCAGCGGGATCTCCGGTTCCTACTGCGATGGGGTCAATGAGATAGGCTTTCGCGCCAACGTCAACGTACCCAACAAAAGCGACTTCGGCGTGGTGCGTCTGGACCACGACTTTGGCTCGAAGCTGCACTTCACCAGCAGCTATCGCTACTTCAAACTAACCAAAGCGAACACCAGCCAGGTCGACATCGGAGGTTTTTTACCGGGAGACACTCTCGGTGTGCCGGCCTCGCTCTCCAGCCGTCCTC
>CAXTWP010000132.1:6289-7355 GCA_964247945.1 uncultured Acidobacteriaceae bacterium
CGTCCTCAGGACCCCTGGTATTTTGTCGCCGGATTGACTTACAGCATTACGTCCAATACCACCAACGACTTTCATTACAGCTATCTCCGGAACATCTGGTCCTGGGCCGATGCTGGCGGGCAACCCCAGGCCCCCGGCCTTGGCGGAGCCCTGGAGCCCCTCGGCGAACAAGGGACCAAAGCTCTGGTCCCCTATAATGTAGACACCCAAGACATCCGTACCCGCTTCTGGGATGGTCACGATCATTTCCTGCGTGATGACGTGACGATGCTGAAGGGCAATCACCTCATTACCTTCGGCGGTCAGTACCAGCACAACTTCAACTTTCACCAGCGTACCGACAATGGCGGCGGCATCAACTACTCTCCCACATATCAGCTCGGCGACTCGGCCGGCTCAGGCCTGATCCATCTCACCGGCCTTCAGGCCGCGGGTTTCCCGACAAGCACCACGGCCAAGCGGGATGCCGCCGCTGTCCTGGGCATCGTGACCGACTCGCAGATCGCCTACACCCGCGCTGGGAATGCCTTAACCCTCAATCCTCCGTTGACCCCGGCGCAGGATCAAGTCACCATCCCGTACTACAACGTGTACTTCAGCGACAGCTGGCACCTGAAGCCCACAGTTACGCTCACCTATGGATTGGGATGGACACTTGAGATGCCGCCCACCGAGGCCACTGGGAAGCAGGTTTCGCTGGTCGACTCCAGCGATGAGCCGGTCGAGACCCTCGACTATCTCGCGCAGCGGAAGGCAAATGCGCTCCAAGGCGCGGTGTATAACCCGAACGTCGGCTTCGCCCTGGTCGGGAACGTCGGTAACGGTCTCAAGTACCCCTTCAATCCCTTCTACGGTTCGTTCAGCCCCCGTGTTGCCGCCGCCTGGAACCCGCACCTTCCCTCAGACGGCATGCTGGGCAAAGCCTTCGGTGGAGACTCCACGGTTGTCCGCGTTGGCTACGGGCGTATCTATGGTCGCCTCAACGGAGTCGGCCTTGTCCTTACTCCGCTGCTCGGCGCCGGCTTGATTCAACCCGTACAGTGCCGAGTCGCGCTCTCCACGGGGG
>CAXTWP010000133.1:0-7336 GCA_964247945.1 uncultured Acidobacteriaceae bacterium
GCGGGTGCCCGTGTCGATCCATGTGGAGTCGAAGCCTTCGAGGCGGACGCGGTAGCGGACCTCGGAGGGGGCGGTGAAGTCGAGGCCGACGTATTCGAAGGTGTAGCGGGCGTGGGCGTATGGGAGTTCGAGGGTGGTCTGGTTGGCGGGAAGGGCGATGTCGTCGATGAGGAAGCGTTCGAGCATGACGGGCGGCGGCACTGGATTAGCAGGGGGGTGGCTGGTGTCGACGATGGCCGCGCCGCGGCGGGTGGCGAACCAGAGTTCTCCGTTGGCCATGAGCCGGAGCGAGGGCGAGCCGCCGGGGACGGTTTCGTCGCTGGGGACCCCGTCGGGCTGGCCGTAGCGGGTCACCGTGGGCGCGCAAGGCTGGGGGCTTTCGGCGCATTGATTGAGGTCTCTGATCGGGATGCGCTCCAGGCCGCGCTCCTTGCGGAACCACAGTTGGTCCTGCGGGTCCGCGACAAGGCCTGCGATCCGGCCGGCTGCGGCGGGAATGTTCATCGGGCGGAAGATACCTTGGGCAAACCGGCTGAGGCGACCGTCCTGGGTGGCGATCCAGAGAGTACCGGTGCGATCTTCGGCCATGGCGGAGACGACGGCTTCGGGCAGACCGTCCTTTGCGGTAAAGGTGGTGAGTTTGCCGGTGGCCTCGCGGCGTGAGAGTCCGCCGGAGGTGCCGATCCACAGCTCATCGCGGGCGGTGAGCAGAAGAGTGCCGATGAGGTCGCCGCCGAGGCCGTCGGCTTTGGTAAGGACCTGAACCTTTGACCCTTGCAGGTGGACGAGGCCGCGGCGGGTTCCGGCCCAGACCGAGCCGTCGCGCGCGGCCTGAAGGGCCTGGATGAAGTCGTCGGGAAAGCCGTCGGCGGAGGTGAAGCGCCGGACGGAGCCACTTGGTTCGACGTGGTTGAGGCCGTCGGGGGTTCCGGCCCAGACGCTTGCTTGCGGGCCGGGGGCGAGCGAAAGGATGACGGGACTGGTAAGGATGGCCGGGTTTGCGGGTTCTTCGATGGAGCCGGTGCGCAGGCGGCGCAGGCCGTCGCGGCGGGTGCCTAGCCAAATCGTGCCGTCCGTGGCTTGAACGAGCGCGGTCAGCGGTTTGTCGGCGAGCGCGGGTTCGGTGCGGAAGGGCAGCGGCCGGAGGACATGGAGGCCGGAGGTCGCGCCCCCGACCCAGTAGTTGCCTTCGCGGTCCTCCAAGGTTTGGAGGATGGATATGCCGCGCAGAGAAGGGACGGGAACCGAATGGGTGGTGTCTTTGCGGAGCATGACAAGGCCATCGTTGGTTCCGGCCCATGCCGTTCCCCGGCGGTCGACGAAGAGGTTTTGGACGCGGCTTCCGGGGAGGGTGGAGCCGGTCCTCCACTCATGGACTTTGTTGTTCGCGGTGTGGGTCACCGTTGTGTTTGTGAACCTCCAGCCCGCAGTGTCCGTGCCTTCGACGATCTGTGTGAACGGTAATGGATTGCCGGAGGAAACGAAGCGGTTGCGGTTCCATACGGCGGTGCCGTCGGCGGTCTGGACGAGAAGGCTGCCGTCCGGCTTGGTGACGAGTGCCTGGATGATGGCTGACGGAAGGCCTTCGGGGGTGGCGAAACGTCCAAAATGGCCGTTGCTGAGGCGGAGGAGGCCGTCCGCCGTGCCGATCCAGAGGTCGCCGTGCACTCCGGCGGCGAGGCAGCAGGTGTCGTCGCTGGTGAAGGCGGGTTCGTTGGCACGGTTGAAGGTCTTGAAGGAGAGACCGTCGAAGCGCGCCACGCCTCCTTCAGTGGCGATCCAAAGGAAGCCGTCGGCCGTCTGGAAGACGGCGTGAACGCTGTCCTGCGGCAGACCGTCTTCGGTGGACCAGGATTGGTGGCGCAGGTAGCGGAGATCCTGGGCGAAAAGGGACGGGAAGAAGGCGGTGAGAAGACAAAAGGTAGCTCGTGCCGGTCCTGGACGATGCGACTGGAGCCGGTGAGCCATAGGGCTTGATAGCGGAAGACGAAGGTTTTCGTCAAGCAGGCGAAGATTGTGGCCGATCAGAAAACAGCAGATTCGCTTTGTGAATGACAAACAAGAAGAACGACAACCAAGAAGTGCGTTACAGGTACCAGGGGATGTTAACGACGACGATGCGCTGGTTGCCGCGCAGCAGCAACAGCAGCTTGAGTAGTTGGACGCGCTGGTTGTGGAGCAGGTTCTCCCACCAGTGCTTGACGACGAGTTCCGGCAGCAGCACGGCGACTTTGCGGCCGGGGTTGTCTTTCTCCAGCTGGAGGATGTAGTCCATCAGCGGCGTCACCGTAAGGCGGTAGGTGGATTCGACAGTGATAAGCTCAGGCTGTGCGAGTCCGGCTTCGTCGATGGGCCCTTTTACTTTGTCGTCCCAGATGTCTTCGAGTCCGGGTTCGTCGGCCTCGACGTGGATGTGGATGACCTTGATCTCTTTGGACATGAGCAGGCCGAAGCGCAACGCTTTTTCGGTGATCTTGTCCCAGCGGGCCATGGGGATGACGACGAGCGGCTGTTCCAGGTTGGTGAGGCGGAGGGGTGTGGGGTCGGCCATTTCGCTTTGCACCCGCTTGTAGTGTCGGTTGACGCCCCACATGATGGCGATCAACGTCGGCACCAGCAGCGCGGTGACCCAGGCACCGGCCGCGAACTTTGTGATCAGCACGATGACCGTTGTGATCCCGGTGGCCACCGCGCCTACGCCGTTGACGAACATGTGCCAGCCGCGGTTGGCGTGTTCGCCTTCCTGCTTCTTCCAGTGGACGACCATGCCCGCCTGCGAGAGCGTAAAGGCCAGAAACGCGCCGATGGCGTAGAGCGGGATCAGGCGGTCGGTGACCCCCCTGAAAAGAATGAGGATGATGGCGGTGAGCCCTGAGAGCGCATAGACGCCATGCGAAAAGAGCAGTCTTCTGCCGCGAAGGATGAAGACGTGGGGAAGATAATCCTGGGTGGCGATGGCGCGGGTGAGCCGGGGGAAGTCGGCGAAGGCGGTGTTGGCGCTGAGCGCCAGGGCCAACAACACGCTGCCCATGGTAACGAAGTAGAACCAGCCGCGGCCGAACACGGCCGAGACCAGGAGGCTGATGGTGGTTTGCGCACCGGGCGCGCTTGGTTCCATGGCCATGATGCCGTAGGCCCTTGCCAGCCAGGCGGTCCCGAAGAGGAGCACGATGAGGATGGCAACGATGACGGTCAGGGTCATCTGGGCTTTCTTGGCTCGCGGTTCGCCAAAGGCCATGACGCCGTTCGAGACGGCTTCGACCCCCGTCATGGCGGCGCATCCGCTTGAGAAGGCCTTCATCAGCATCCAGATGCCGAGGTATTGCACCGTCTGCGGCAGCGCGGGAGGCAGCGGCGAGACGGGCACCGGATGACCGTGAGCCACGATCGTTTTGAAGACTCCGGCGGCGATGACCGCCAGCAGCGTACCTATGAAAAGGAAGGTTGGGATGATGAACGCGGCACCGGTATCCTTGACGCCTCGGAGGTTCACGACAATCAGGATGATCAGGATGAAGAGGCAAAGCTCCAGTGTGTACCGCTGGAGGCCAGGGACCGCCGAGGTGAGCGCAGAGACGCCGGCGGAGATTCCCACGGCGGCCGTGAGGATGTAATCGATCATCAGCGCCGCCGCGGCTAAGAGGCCGGGTCCCGTGCCGAGGTTTTCAGTGGCCACGGTATAGGAGCCGCCGCCGTTCGGATAGGCGGCGATGGTCTGCCGATAGCTGAAAAAGACGATGACGAGCAGGATCAGGATCGCCGAGATGATGGGAACGATGAAGTGGACGCCATACATACCGAGCGGGATGAGGAGGTAGAGCGCCTGCTCAGGTCCGTAGGCGGCTGAGGTGAGGGCGTCGAGGCCAAAGATGGGAATGCCGGCCGATACGCCAATATGCTCCGCCCGCTCTTCACTGGTTGCGAGGGGTCTGCCAAAAAGAACGTCGCTTATTGCCATGTCGCCTTTGATGGTACTGTGTCTCTGCCGCGTTCCCGCAAGTTTGTGAACTTAGCCCAAGGTTCGATGCAGCTTTGCGGCGACGCGCAATCCGATTTCGAGCGCAACGAATTAGCAGGTACACTTTTGATATGTCCTCCCTTTATGAGATTCCTCTCCGCACTCTGGCGGGCGAAGAAACCACACTTTCACCGTTTGAAGGCAAGGCCCTGCTGATCGTCAACACGGCCTCGAAGTGTGGCCTGACCCCGCAGTACGAAGGTTTAGAGAAGCTGTACAACACCTACAAGCATTGCGGCTTTGCGGTGCTTGGCTTTCCCTCGAACGACTTCGCGGGCCAGGAGCCGGGCACCAACGACGAGATTGCCGGCTTTTGCGCAACGAAGTACAACGTGACGTTCCCAATGTTCGAGAAAGCTGCCGTGGTTGGGCCGGAGAAGGCCCCGTTGTACGCGATTTTGACCGAGGCGCAGCCGGTGGCGCGGGTCGCCGATGCCGGTTTCAAGGACAATCTGCGCAAGTTCGGCGCGACGGTGAATGAGGCACCGGAGCTGACGTGGAACTTCGAAAAGTTCGTTGTGAATCGTCGAGGCCAGGTGGTGGGGCGCTACGCGCCGGACACGCTGCCTAACGATCCGGTGCTGGTCCAGGCGATCGAGGCTGTTCTTCCACCACTGTAGGCACGAAAACTTCAGCTCTTTATTAAGGCCGCCTATGCTCCGCAGCACCCTTCTTGCCGCGTTCCTTTTGTCCGCTGCCTTCACCCTAGAGGCCCAGATCAAGATAACGGCCGACTTTACCGATGCGCCCCGCAAGCTCTTCCATGCCGAGATCGACCTGCCGGTGAAGGCGGGGCCGCTGACGCTGACGACGCCGCGATGGATCCCGGGGAACCATCGGCCGACCGGGCCAGTCGATGACGTTACCGGCGTCGTCTTTACGGCCGATGGCGAGACGCTGAAGTGGCGGCGCGACGATGTGGACCTGTACGAGTTCCACCTGACGATCCCCAAGGGTGTAACCACGCTCCACGCCCATCTTGACTGCATTACAACCTCGCGCATCTCGCAGAAGATGGCGGTTTTGGAGTGGGAGAAGCTGCTGCTGTATCCGGCGGGTATCCCGACCGCAAAGATCGCAATCCAGCCCTCGGTGAAGGTCCCGCCAGGCTGGGGCGTGGGTACCGCTCTTACGCCCACCAGCGCGTACGATCCCCAGCACCCCGCCGGCGGCACAGTTGCCTTTGCCCCTACTACCGTCCAGCAACTGGAAGATTCCCCTGTCATCGCCGGGCAGTATTTTCATGAGTTCGCCCTGGCTGCGGAAGTCACGCCAAAGCACTTTATCGACGTGGTCTCGGACACGCCCGAGGACTCGAACCTTCGTCCGGCCGTCCTCGCCGCCCTCAACAACCTTGTGCGGGAGACGGGGGCGGCGTATGCGTCGCGGCATTACAACGCGTATCACTTCTTATTGACGCTCTCGGACGTGGCGGGCGGTGAGGGGCTGGAGCATCATCAGTCGTCGGACAATGGGGTCGGCGAGAAGGGGTTTGCGGACGACGCGCATCAGCTTGCCGAGGCGGACCTGCTGTCGCATGAGTTTACCCATTCGTGGAACGGCAAGTATCGCCGTCCCGCGCGACTCGACCAGCCTGAGTTTGCCACTCCCGAGCAGGGCGATTTGCTGTGGGTGTACGAAGGGATGACGCAGTATCTCGGGAACGTGCTGGCGGCGCGCTCCGGGCTGAAGACGCAGGAGCAGTACCGCGACCTGCTGGCGCTGTCGGCCGCGCAGCTCGACTACAAGCCGGGGCGGGAGTGGCGGTCGACTGAGGATACAGCGATCGCGGCGAGCGTCCTGCGCGGCGGTAATCCGGCCTGGTCCAACTGGAAGCGCGGGCAGGATTATTACCAGGAGGGCGAACTGTTCTGGCTTGACGCGGACACATTGATCCGGCAGAAGACGAACGGGCAGAAGTCGCTGACCGATTTCCTGCATATTTTTCTTGGCAAGGGCGGGAACACCGGGCCGGTCGTCGCCCCGTATGAGCGTCCCGAGCTGATCGCCGATCTGAACCAGGTGATGCCGTATGACTGGGGGGCGTTTATCCGCACGCATATCGACGACATCAACCCTCATGCCGACCTTGCGGGTATCGAGCAGGGCGGCTACAAACTGGTGTACACGGACAAGCCGAGCAAGTCAGAGCGCAGCCTGGCCTCCGCCGGTGGCCGTCGCGGCGGCGGGATCGATGTGTGGTACTCGCTCGGGCTGCGGGTATCGGGGGAAGGCATGATCGGCGATGTGCGCTGGAACGGGCCGAGCGACAAAGCGCGGCTCTTTCCGGGTCAGAAGATCGTCGCGGTAAACGGCAACGTCTTCTCCGGGGATGCGTTGAAGGCCGCCATTGTGGAAGCCAAAGGGAAGACGGAGCCGATCCACCTCCTGCTCCAGGCCGACACCTTCATCACTCCGGCCGACGTGGATTATCACGAGGGGGAACGCTACCCGGTGTTGCAACGGGTGGAGGGAACGCAGGACCTGCTGGATGAGATCACCAAGCCGCTGACCACGCCCGAAGCTATCCCGGCGGACAAGAAGACGGACAGCATGTAAGCGGCCATCGTGGCTGACTGGAACGGCTATCAAAGAGTAGTCAAGATGACGACGACAACCATCGAGAACGAAGAAACCATCGCCGTGGCCATGTCCGGGGGGGTTGATTCCTCGGCCGTGGCGGCGCTGTTGCGGGCGCAGGGGCATACGCTGGTGGGCCTGACGCTGCAGCTTTGGAACCAGCGGCGGCTGGCTGGGCACGAGGGGATGCCGGAGGCGGTACAGGGACGGTGCTGCTCCATCGACGATGTGTACGATGCGCGGCGGGTGGCCGAGCAGCTGGACATTCCGTATTATCTGGTGAACCAGCAGGACCGGTTTGAGGCGGAGGTGGTGAAGCCGTTCGTCAGCGAATATCTGGCTGGGCGAACGCCGATCCCTTGCACGCTGTGCAATAACCATCTGAAGTTCGACGCGCTGCTGACGACGGCGCGGCAGATCGGCGCGGAGCGGATTGCGACGGGGCATTATGCGCGCAACCACTATGATGAGGCGCGGGGGCGGTGGATACTTTCGCGCCCGGCGGACACATCGAAGGACCAGACGTACTTCCTGTTCGGGCTGACGCAGGAGCAGCTGTCGCGGACGCTGTTTCCGCTGGGCGAAATGCGGAAGCCGGAGGTGCGGGTGATGGCGTCGGAGGCGGGGCTGAACGTGGCGGCGAAGCCGGACTCGCAAGAGATATGCTTCATCCCCGGCGGGGATTACAACATGTTTCTGAGGGCTTACCTGGACGAGCAGGGTGAGGAACCTCCGGAT
>CAXTWP010000134.1:0-1343 GCA_964247945.1 uncultured Acidobacteriaceae bacterium
GACGCCATTGGTGATCATCAGGACAAAGCGAGCCTTGGGTCCCGCCGCGCCGCCGTCGAAACCCTCCCGGGGCCAGTGCTTCACAAACTCCGAGAGGCAGAAGTAAGGACTGGCACTGATGCCGGGCTGGCCGAAGGGCAGGTGGATTTTCTCGGCGGCCGCGGCATGGTCGGCGGTGAAGAAGCTGGCCTGCTGGATGGTGCCGTTGATCATGTAGCCGATGAAGATCTCAGTGCCCGGGGGCAGGTTGGTGACCCACGACTTTAGGGTGCCGAGCTCCCGGCCGACCGACTCGCGCAGGCCGTCGTCGATCAGCAGCGCGATCTGTGCGCCGGCCGGCTTGACTGGTGTAAGCGAAGCGGGCTGCTGCTTGTGTCCGTTTATTGCGAGCGTTAACGATTGCGCGGTGATCGGCTGTGCATCTTTGGAATCGACCGTGACGAGCACCTGGGTTGGCACGCCGCCTTCCTGCGCATGCGCGAGAAGCGAGAAAGAGAGAAGAGCGAGTGGGAGGAGTTTAAGCATGGTTTGTGTCCTTCATCAATTACTTTCTGATGATTAGACGCAGAAACAACCGGTACGAACCATACGCCGTGACGTTCCACGTGGAACATTGAGGGTGTTCCACGTGGAACCATGCTATTATTCGCCGCCGAGCCGAATCTTCAACCCGGTGCGGAAGGTGAACGGAAGCCCCGGATAACCGATCGGGCCAATGTGCTGCTGATTAAGCAGGTTATCCAATTGGGTGAACACGGCTACATGGCTGGTCGCCTGATAGATGAAGTCCGCATCAACTTTTTCGTAGCCGAAAGCGAGGTTCCGGTTCGGCAGAAGAAGCGAGTTGCCGAAGTTCGGGTCGAAGCCGTCGAGAAAGGTAGTGTCGTCGCTGCGGCTGGAGAGTGCACCCTTGAAGGCCGCTGTGACTTTTGTGCCGCTGTACTGAACGGCGAAGAAGCCTGTATGCGGCGGACGCAGGAAGACGCGCGCGCCGATCAGAGGGCTTTCGGCTCCGATCGGGATACCGGGCAGGTTGGGGTTGGTGGTGGGTTGTCCGGTGCGGGCCGCAAGCGCGTCGCCGGAGAAAGACTGCAGCACGACAGTGTCGAGGTACGTATAGCCACCGCGCAGGAAGAGACGGTTGAAGGGTTGGTACTGCACCTCCGTCTCGATCCCCTGGGCACGAAAAGCTAGGGAGTTGAGGTAAGCCGAGTAGAGGCCGGTGAGCGCGGCCGGCGAGTAGCCGAAGTACTGCTCGAGCGCTCCCGCGCCGACTCCTTCCAACTGGTGATCGAAGATGTTATGGAAGTAGCTCGCCTTGAAGAGGAGCTTCTCGCCATAGA
>CAXTWP010000134.1:1353-6457 GCA_964247945.1 uncultured Acidobacteriaceae bacterium
CGCCATAGATGTGCTGATCGACGCCGAGATCGTAGGTGCGGGAGCGCTCGGCACCCACGGGTGTGATGTGGAAGGCCTCGATGGCTGCCGTGTTCCCGGCTAGAAGTAGTTGCGTGTACAGGCTGTTGAAGTCGATGGCGAGGTTCGGTTCCTGTACGCCGGTGGCGGCGTTCACGCGGATCTTGGTGCCGCGGAAGAAGCGGGGGCTCGGACGGACGGGGATGTAGGCGAGGCCGATGCGCGGTGTACCGGCGATACCGTAGAGATGATTTTTTTCGAGCGCGCCACCGGCGGAGTAGAAGAAGCGGCCCTTGACGTCGCCCTGGAACTGGAGGGTGTAGAGGAAGTTGGTGCGCTGGACCTTCTCGTTCTCGCCGAGGTCCGTGTCGATGAAAGCGCCGCGCTCGTTCTCATAGCGGAAGGCAAAAAGCGCGCTGTGATGCCGGGTGATGGTGTAATCCGCTTGATAGAGCAGCTCGTCGCGGTTGGAGACGGTCTGGTCGTTGGGATTGAAGAAGGAGGCCTGTCCGGTGGCGGTATAGCCGTTCGCTCCGCGAATCGTGACGACGTTGCCGAAGTATTCGGTAAAGACGTCGCCAGGGCCAAAGTTGTAAGTAATAGGTGTGCCGGCATTGCCGTAGTTCTGTGCCTGCTCACGTTTTCGCGCGATGCCGTAGCGGGCAAGCTGGTGGAACTTCGCGCCGATGCGATTGTCGAGCGTCAGGCCGGAGTAGAGGTCCTGGTCGGACTCCTTCGCATCGCTGGAGATGCCGTAGAAGTCGTGCGCACCCGGCAGACCGGTCGAGGAGGTAGTGTTGCGCAAGGTGAAGCGGGCCTGCGTGTCGAACGACAGGGCTGCGCCGAGATTAGCGGTGGCGGTGGAGGCGTGAAAGCGGTCGAGCGGCAAGGCGTTGGAGCTATCTAAGCGGGAGTAGGCGGTGAAGTAGTCCAGCCGCCGGAAGGTGCCGCTGAGCGCACCCTCGTTTCGATAGGTGTGCAGGTTGCCGGCGTCGCCGGAGTAGTTGAGCACCGGGCGGAGGGTGGTGCCCCGGGCCGTGGTGAGGTTGACGACGCCAGCGACAGCGTCCGAGCCGTAGAGGACGGAGTTGGGACCGCGGTAGAGCTCGATGGCGGTGGCATCGGACGAGGTACCGCCAAGGCCGGTACTGGAGACCGTGCCGTAGTCGAAACGGCCGCCGACGTCTTCCGCGGGGATCCCGTCAATGAGCACCTTGTTGGCATCGGAGTTGCCGCCACGGATGAACAGCGAGGTAACGCCGCCGAACTGGCCCGTCTGGACCACCGCGACTCCGGGCGAAAAGCGCAGCTCGGAGACGACGCCGGCGCGGGTGGCGAGGTCCTTCGCGGGGATCAGGACAACGGCGGAGCTGACCTGCTCAATGGGCGTGGGGGTGCCGGTGGCGGTGACCGTCACCTGCTCAGTGATATGCGCGGGATTGAGGATGATGTTGCGCGGCATGACCGTGGTGCGAGCGCCGTAAAAGTCCTGGCCGACTCCTAGGGCAAAGGTTGCGGCCGAGGTAAGGGTGAGAAAACGGCCCTGGGCGTCCGAGAGGATCTCGTAGGTGCCGTCTGCGCCGGAGACGGCGAAGGCGACGACCTTCTTGCCTTTGACGAGTTCGACCTTAGCAAACGGGATGGCCGCGCCGAGCGGGTCGGTGACCGTGCCGCGGACGATAACGGCGTGTGCGGAGAGTGTGAGCGATGCGACGAGGCAGGCGTGCGCGAGGCCGCGCAGGCGGGTGTGCAGAAGGTACATGGGTGCGACTCCTCCGCCTCCCCCCGGAGGCGTGGTTGATGTGCGCAGGCGGAACCGGTCTCCTGACTGACGCGATGCGTACCGGCCTTCGTCCGAGAGCTCCCTTCCCAATTTAGAGACGGTCAGTGGGAGGCTTTCCGGCCGGCATTCACGATGCGCCCGAAGGCGCAACGTGCGCGTTCACAGTTGCGGGGCAGTGGCGGAGTTTCACCGCGCTTCCCGAACATTCCATTGCGGTACAAGGGTGGGTGGCGCGGCAGGCACGGAGGCTGGCCGCAGGAAGGGGTGAATCTCAAGGGTAGGGGATGGCCTGGGTGAAGTCAAAACGATTCGTTCGGGCGCGTGGGGCTGAGATTCCGGGGAAGAACGAGCGCACAGCGACGCATCATAGGTAAGGTGGCCGCTTCCGCCTCCAATCCGCCTGCTGTAAGCGCCGCGACGGCCCATCGCGGCTACTTCGCAGACCTCTACACCTTCGACTGGAGCAAGCTTTCGCTGCGTGTGCCGTCGGTCTGCTCACTGGCCATCCTGATCTGCCTTGCCGTGGGCGTGCTGGTAGGCCATCCAGCAGCCGGATTGATCGCGGGCGGTGGCGCGATGACAATCGGCTTCGGCGTCAACCAGCGGATCGCGGACTCCCGGCTGTGGCCGATGATCGGGGCGACGCTGGCGATGTTCCTCTCAACCGTTGTGGGCATGGTGGCGGGACATCGCGGGTTTACGCTGCTGCTGGTCGCCGCGCTTTGGAGCTTTGCCTATGGCCTGCTGACCGGGCGCGCCGCCGGCCTGGGGTGGGTGGGGCAGCAGGCGGCGGTCGTCCTGCTGGTCACCACCGCCTTTCCGGCCAACCTGCATCATGCGCTGCAGAGAGGACTGCTCATTTTGCTCGGCGGCGGGCTACAGATCGTCATCACCAGCATCTTCCTGAAGATGCTGCCCGAGTTGAAGTCCGATCTGCTCGCACTGCCGTACGTGGGCGGCATCGGCATGAACCATCTGCTCGAGTTTGAAGAGCCGAACCGCCTGCCTGATCGAAGAACGTTTCTGCGGCAACTTCGAGCAATCCCGAAGGCGCTCCCGCAGTTGAGCCGCGCCGCGAGCTTCGGCTATGCCGTCCGGCTTGCCATCACGGTGACGCTGGCGGCGGAGGTTTACCGGCGGTTGGGAGTGCAGTCAGGCTACTGGATACCGATGACGGCGCTGCTGGTACAGAAGCCCGCGTTCTTCGAGACCTTCAACCGCGCACTGATGCGCGTCGGCGGCACACTCACGGGAGCGGTGCTTGCGACGCTGTTCCTCACGCACGTCCATCCGCCGCTGCTCTGGCTTGCGCTGCTTGCGACGATCTGCGCGTTCCTCGCCTACGTGGCCAACCCTGTCAACTACGGTTTGTTCTCGGTTTTTCTTACGTCGTACATCGTCTTTCTGTTCTCACTGAACGAGCTTCCCGGCGCGCTGATCGCGCATCGACGGGCTGTCTGCACAATTACCGGAGGAGCCATCGCGCTGGCGATCCATATCGACGCGCTTTACCGGCATCGACAACCCACCGCCACGTAAACTCCGTATAGCATGGCGAAACTGGCACCGCTCGGCAAACTTCCTCCGCAACGCACGCGCTGGGCGTGGTTGATCGGCACGTTCTTCGGAGCAGGTCTGTTGCGTCCCGGGCCTGGCACTTACGCTTCGGTCGCCGCAATCCTGCTCTGGCTCGCGGCAGGCGATATCTTCAAGCCGACACAGCTCAACTTTTCACTTGGAACGGCTCTGGCAGCGCTGGCCGCCACTCTCATCGGCATCCCGGCCGCGACGATCGTTGCGCGCGAATCAGGCCGCAAGGACCCCGGCCATGTCGTCATCGACGAGGTTGCGGGGCAGCTCATCGCGCTGATTGCCATGCGCCCGGATTGGCAGCACGCCGCTCTGGCCCTTCTGCTCTTCCGCGTCTTCGACATCCTCAAGCCACCGCCGATACGTCAACTGGAGCATTTGCCGGCCGGGACAGGCATCATGCTTGATGACGTGGCCGCGGGTCTGCTCGCGCTCCTTCTAGGCCACCTCATCCTGTATGCTCTGGAACATCTGCCGCGATGAAGAACTGAATGCATTGTGGCAGCACTACTCGTGCAACCGATTGCCCTAATCGCAGAGAGCGCAACATCATGGGCAGAGTCTTTGCGGGCGCTCTGCCCGTCTCTCTAAAATCCTTACCGAGGTATTTGTGCGCGCTTGGCTGTTATCCCTGTTTCTCCTTGCGTTTGCGTCCATGCTCAACGCGCAAGCCGACCCCGCGGCTTTCCCCTCTCTGGCCCAGCCGGCGATCTCGCCCGACGGCAAGGAGATTGTGTTTGCTTCGGGCGGCGATCTTTGGACGGTGGCGTCTACCGGCGGTCAGGCGCGTCTGCTCGTATCCGACCCGGCCGAGGAGTCGCGGCCGCTCTACTCGCCTGACGGAGCAAAGCTGGCGTTTGTCTCCACGCGCACCGGCGCGGGCGACATTTACGTGCTGACGCTGGCCACGGGCGCGCTCCAGCGGATTACGTTCTCCGATTCGCCTTCAAACCTAGATAGCTGGTCGCGCGATGGGCATTGGCTTTACTTCACCTCGACCGCGAACGATGTGGCGGGACAGGGCGACATTTTTCGGGTGCGCGCGACCGGCGGCACGCCTCTCGAGGTCTCGCGCGAGCGTTACCTGAACGAGTTTGAGTCGGCGCCGTCACCAGATGGCAAGCAGATCGTGCTGGTAGCGAAGGGCATCTCCAGCGCGCAGTGGTGGCGGAACGGACATGCGCACATCGATGAGACGGAGCTTTGGCTGAAGCCGATCGACGCGCCCGCGAACGCGCCCGGCTACAAGCTGCTCGCGCCCGCGGACGCGAAGCACGCCTGGCCGATGTGGTCGGCCGACGGCCGGACGGTGCTGTTTATGAGCGACAAGTCCGGCAAGGAAAACCTCTGGGAGGCCGACACGGCCACCGGCGTGGCCAGGCAGTTGACCCGCTTTGCCTCCGGGCGATGCCTGTGGCCGAGTATCTCCTATGACGGACTGACAGTGGTCTTTGAACGGAACTTCGGCGTCTGGAAGATGGACACGCGCACGGGGAAAGCGGAAGAGGTGCGCGTCGTCCTGCGGGGCGCACCCAGTTCCCCGGGAGTGACGCACATGCCCATTACAGCCTGGAGCGGCTTGGCGCTCTCGCCCGATGGAAAGAAGATCGCGGTGGCGGGGCATGGCGAGATCTTCGCCGCCGGCGCGAAGGAGGGCGGCGACGCCCAGCGCTTGACCTTTACCGACGCCGCCGAAGACCAGCCGCCATGGTC
>CAXTWP010000134.1:6467-7315 GCA_964247945.1 uncultured Acidobacteriaceae bacterium
GGTTGTTTACGTAAGTGAGCGCGATGGCGGCTCCAGCCTCTACCTCTACGACTTTAAGACGCAGGCGGAGCGTGCGCTGACGCACTCGAAGGACATCGACGTGACGCCCGCGTGGTCGCCGGACGGCAAGTCGATCGCCTACCTGCGCAACCATCGCGAACTGCACGTGCTGACGGTCGAGCCGTTCCAGGACCGGGTAGTTGCGAAGGGTGAGATCGAGTCCAATCGCGACGCTCTTGCCTGGTCGCCGGACTCGCATTGGGTCGTCTTTGTGCCGACAGGCGCCAACGGCTTTACCAATCTGTGGGCGGCGACGGCGGACGGCAGCTCGCCCGCGCGGCCCTTGACCTTTCTCGCGAACGGCGAAAACGCCTCACATCTTGCGTGGTCGCCCGACGGCAAATACATCCTCTTCGACACGGCGCAGCGCAGCGAGGAGCCGCAGCTGGCGCGGGTTGATCTTGTTCCGCATGTGCCCGCCTTCCGCGAGGACCAGTTCCAGGAGTTGTTCCAGAAGCAGGCCATACCGGGCGCGCCAGGCGGGCCGGGCACCACTCGTCCGCGCACGAGCCCGGACGAACCCGCTCCCGCGCCCGAGACACCGGCCGAGCCGGCGAAGGAACCCGTCGCTTCCGCCGACAGCGGCACCGCACCACCGCGTCCGGGCGCGAAGAAGCCGGTTGAGCCGACGCGCATTGTCTTCGAGGGCATTGATGCCAGGCTGACGCTGCTTCCGATTGGGCTGGGGGTGCAGTTTCCCGTCATCAGTCCCGACGGAAAGACACTCGCGTTCCTGGCCGAAGTCGGCGGCCAGGAGAACATCTATACCTACTCGCTCGACGAACTGG
>CAXTWP010000135.1:0-1266 GCA_964247945.1 uncultured Acidobacteriaceae bacterium
GTGCCGCCCAATCTCACCCCGTCGCCGTCATGCAGGACGCGGTCGACCTTGGCGCCGGGGATTTCGGTGACGTTGAAGCTTCCCACGGAAGTTGGTAGCCCGGGGTTCTGGGCTGCCTCGCTGCCGGTGGAGAAGGAGACAAGCTGCGCGCCTGCACCGGCGACGACGCCGTAAGGCTGCGGGTTGGCGCCATTGCCGGCGTTGCCCGCCGTGTAATAGAAGGACTGGAGCGAGTTGCTGTCGTTCAGGATGGCGGCACGGCCATTATTGCCGCTGTAAGCATTCGTGACAGTGAAGTCGAAATCACCGTGCTTGTCGACGCGGGCGATGGCGCGGTAGGTGGGCGTCTGTCCGTCAGGATTGGTGGGGTCGATGGCGAGCGGTGTGTTCGAGTTCGACACGTCCAGCGCGTCGACCGGCGCGACGTAGTCCATGAAGGTGATGTACTTGCCGTCGTCGGTCAAATTGAGGCCCAGCTCCGACTTGGAGCTGAAGCTGGTGACGAGCTGCTTGTTCTTGCCGGCGGCGGACTCTTGGCTGTTCGGTACTTCGAGCGAACGAAGAAGGATACCGGCGCCTGTCAACTCGTCGAGATAGATCTTCGAGGTGATGCCGAAGCTGCCGTCATAGAGGGCGTCGTTGAAGACGGTCGGATAGGTGCCGTCGTAGGGCGCGCCCGTGGAGGCCCCGCAGCCGCCAGTCGTGGTGGCGCAGTTCGGCGGAAGGATGGTGCCGATCTTTACGTTGCCAGGGTTATTGTCATACACGCTGCGGGTAACGACGAGGTTGCCCGGAGTGAAGAACTGGCCGAACGCGGGGACGCTGGTCGCGAAGGCGCAGAACGAGGCAACGGCAATGCCGCTGGCCAGAGTGCGCCTCGAAGACGAAAGACGAGAGATCATGGGTTCTCCTAAAGTGAGTGCGCGGTTGCGCGGGGTTCCGGGTACAGCATGACGTTAGCAGCGTTATGTGAGCGTAGGGTTACAAAGATGCCGTTCCGTCGGCAGCACCGGCTAGGCGGCTTGACTTTGCTATGCTTGCGCTATCTGAACTTTCCGAGGAGTGTTATGGCGGATGAGACGTTGCATGTGGCTCCGGTAGCAGCGGTTGCTCCGGTTATACCCAGCGTAAAAATTACCGTTCGGCCCAACGGGCCATTTCGCGTCGAAGGTCCGATCTCGTTGGTCGACGTGAACGGGCAGGAGTGGGATCTGACCGGCAAGCCGGCAATCTCACTCTGCCGCTGCGGGCTGTCGTCGAAGCGGC
>CAXTWP010000135.1:1276-4524 GCA_964247945.1 uncultured Acidobacteriaceae bacterium
GGCCGTTCTGCGACGGTACGCATGGGCGCGAGGGTTGGCAGTGCGATGCCAGCCCTATCCCGAAGGAGCCGGTGGCGCAAGGTTAGCCGGTTAGAAAAGAGCTCGGGAGGTTGCGTGAAGGGATTGCGGCTGGTTGTTGCTGGATTATCGGTCTGCTATGGCGCGTGTCTGCCTGCGGTGGGGGCAATTGCTCCGCCGCGCGCGTACGTCCGGCAAGACGCGATGATCCCGATGCGCGACGGCGTCAAGCTGTACGCGGTGATCTTCCGCCCCGCAGACTCGGAAACAAGCGGCGAGCCGCTGCCGTTCCTGATCCAGCGGACCCCTTACGGCGTGAAGGGGTACACCGCGGAGGGCATCGGCAAGAGCAAACCGGAGTTAGCCGCGAGCGGCTATATCTTCGTCTCCGAAGACATCCGCGGCCGCTACGACAGTGAAGGGCAGTTCGTGATGAATCGGCCCATTGTCGCGCACGCGACGAAGGCCGATGTGGACGAGACGACCGATACGCGCGACACCATCGAGTGGCTGCTGAAGAACGTGCCGCGCAACAGCGGCAAGGTGGGCGTGCTGGGCGTCTCGTACCCGGGCTTTCTCGCCATCATGGCGGGCATCGACGCGCATCCGGCGGTAAAGGCCATCTCTCCGCAAGCCCCGATGACGGATGTGTGGATGGGGGACGATTTCTTTCACAACGGCGCGTTCCGCGAGACCTACGGCTTCGATTATGTACAGCAGCTCGAAGGGCAGAAGACCGACGTTCGTGTGGATACAAAGGACGATACGTACGACTTCTTTTTGAGAAACGGGAACTTCGCGGGCGCGGCGGCGGCGGCGAAGATGAGCAATTTTCCGACGGCTAAGATCTTCCTGACGCAGCCGAGCTATACGACGTTCTGGCAGGCGATGGCGGTCGAGAAGCACCTGACCAAGGTCGAGGTGCCGACGCTCGAAGTCGGCGGCTGGTGGGACCAGGAAGACATGTGGGGCACACAAGCGGAGTACGCCGCGTTGAAGCCGCACGACACCAAGCACGAGGTCTTTATGGCGCTCGGCCCTTGGAATCACGGCGGCTGGGGTGGGCCCGGCAGCGCGCTGGGTGCCGTGAACTTCGGCGCGCCAACGGGTGAGGAGTACCGGAAGATGATCGAAGCGCCGTTCTTCGAGAAGTATCTGAAGGGTAAGCCGGGCTTCGATCTGAAGGACACTGCGAGCTTTCGCACCGGGGTAAACCAGTGGGAGCGATACGCAAGTTGGCCTCCTGTTACTGGTTTCAAACCGGCAAAGCTCTACCTGGAAAAGGAGAAGAGCCTCAGCTTTACCGCGCCCCAAGGTGCTTACGATACGGTTGCGGCGGCGTATGTGGCCGACCCGGCGGACCCGATCCCCTACCGCAACCGCCCCATCCAGCCGACCTACGGGACAGGCTCCAGGTGGCGGACGTGGCTGGTCGAGGACCAGCGCTTCGTCAGCGCCCGCAAGGACCTCGCAAACTTCGAGACACCCGCGCTCGACCACGACGTGACCGTCACCGGCGACGTGATGGCGGACCTCTTCCTCTCCACCACCGGTTCAGACGCCGACATCGTCGTGAAGCTGATCGACGTCTACCCCGACGATGCGCCGGCACCCATGGCCGGGTATGAGCTCATGATCGTCGACGAGATCTTCCGCGGACGGTATGTACACAGCTTTGAGCAGCCCGCCGCGTTGAAGCCCGGCGAGGTGACGGAGTTCAAGTACAGCCTGCATGGCGCGGACCACACCTTCCTCAAGGGCCACCGGATCATGGTCGAGGTGCAATCTAGCTGGTTCCCGCTCTACGACCGCAACCCGCAGACGTTCGTGCCAAACATCATGACCGCTCCGGCCGAGGCGTACAAGGCCCAGACGGTCTCGATCTACGGGTCGGCGAAGTACCCGAGCCACCTCGAGTTCCTCACGCCGGAGCAACCATAGCGTCCATGTCGAACAAGGGCGTTTCGATCCGAACGATCAGCAGCCGCGAGGTCTATCGCAACCCTTGGACGTGGGTCCACGAGGATGTCATCGAGCGTTCGAACGGC
Organism: uncultured Acidobacteriaceae bacterium; assembly: GCA_964247945.1. Classification (GTDB taxonomy): domain Bacteria; phylum Acidobacteriota; class Terriglobia; order Terriglobales; family Acidobacteriaceae; genus Edaphobacter. The sequence continues at coordinate 3,343 of CAXTWP010000135.1, forward strand.
GAACGCGGCATCTATGGGGTCGTCGAGAAAGACCCCGCATGCATCATCGTGCCTCTCGAAGCCACAGCGGATGGGGAGTTCCTGCACCTCGTCGAGCAGTACCGCTACACGGTAAAGGATCGCTATATTGAATTTCCGCAAGGCGGCTGGGAGAAGGCCGACGTGGTGCCGGAGGAACTGGCCCGCGGCGAGCTGCGGGAAGAGACGGGCTTAACCGCCGAGCGGATGACCCTGCTAGGCCGGCTATGGATCGCCTATGGCGTGATGCGGCAGAAGCACTTCGTCTTCCTTGCAGAAGGCCTGACGCAAGGACCCACCGCACGCGACGCCGAGGAACACGACATGGTCAAGCATCGGGTGCCCGTGCGGGAGTTTGAGGCGATGCTGCTGGATGGGCGCGTCATGGATAATTGCTCGGCGGCGGCCTGGGGGCTGTATAAGGTCTGGCGCGAGCACCGAGCCGTCCCGTGAAGTGGCATCTTATGTCGTAGCAAACAAGGAGCAGGGATGGCGGAAATTCCAGTAGAACGGTTCGACGCAATTGTGATTGGGTCCGGCCAGGGAGGTAACCCACTTGCCGCGGCGATGGCGCAGCATGGCTGGAAGACCGTCGTGATCGAGCGCGGGCCGGTCGGCGGTACCTGTGTAAACGTTGGCTGCACCCCCACCAAGACACTGGTCGCCAGTGCTCGTGTGGCGTATCTGGCCCGGAGAGCGGCGGACTTCGGTGTGCATACAGGCGCAGTTACGGTGGACATGGCGGCAGTCCACGCGCGCAAGGAGGAAATCGTCCGGAAATCGCGGGAGAGCAGCCATAAAAAATTGTCTACAACGGAGAACCTCTCGTTGATCGAAGGCGTGGCCGAATTTACCGCGCCGCATGAGATTTCTGTCGCGTTGAACGCCGGCGGAACCCGAGTGCTGGCGGCGGAACGCATCTTCATTGACACGGGCGTCCGCACGGCCGTGCCAGAGATCGGAGGCATCGACACGGTGTCGTTTCTGGACAACGCTTCCATCCTTGAACTGGACACACTTCCCGAGCATCTGATCGTACTCGGCGGCGCGTACATCGCGCTTGAGTTCGCGCAGATGTTCCGTCGCTTCGGCAGCCGGGTCACGGTGATCCAGCACGGCCCGCATCTGACGGAGAAGGAAGATGTCGATGTCTCCGCCGAGAGG
>CAXTWP010000135.1:4534-7314 GCA_964247945.1 uncultured Acidobacteriaceae bacterium
TGTGTGGAACGCACCGGCACCGGTGTGCGACTAACTCTCACGACCAGGCTTGAAGACTTCGGCGATGGCGAGCGAAAGATTGATGCCTCCCACCTGCTGGTTGCTGTCGGCCGTGTACCCAACACGGAGGCGTTGCGCTTGGAGCGCGCAGGCATTGAGGTCGACGACAAGGGTTTTCTTGCGGTCGACGAGTGGCTCGAAACGACGGTCGGCGGCGTCTACGGCATCGGCGACGTAAAAGGCGGCCCCGAGTTTACCCATATCTCCTACGACGACTACCGCGTACTGAAGGCGAACCTGCTCGACAATGGCTATCGCTCCACTAAGGGCAGACCCGTGCCGTACAACATGTTTCTCGACCCCGAACTGGGCCGCATCGGGATGACGGAGGCGGAGGCGCGCAAGGCGGGCCGGTTGATCAAAGTGGCCAAGATGCCGATGAGCTCGGTGGCGCGCGGGTTTGAGTCCGGCGAAACGCGCGGGTTTTTAAAAGCTATCGTCGATGCCAAGACCGATCAGATTCTGGGCGCTGCTTGTCTGGGCGTCAACGGTGGCGAGTACGCCTCGATGCTACAGATCGCAATGATGGGTCAGGTCACCGCGTCGGAGTTGCGTGACGGAATTTGGAGCCACCCGACTTGGGCTGAAGCGTTGAACAATCTGTTCTCGAAGTACGAAGCGGACAAGTAAGGCTCTGCCCCCCAACGGGGCGCGTTCGGCTCAAAGCGTTAGCTGAAGATGTCCTTCACCTTTGAGAACAACCCCCGCGAGGTAGGCGTATTCTCAACCGCCATCGTCTCCTCCAGCTGCTTCAGCAGGTCGCGCTGCGTCTTGGTCAGCTTGCTCGGTGTAGCGATGCGCACCTCCACGATCAGGTCGCCCTTGCCGTGCTCGTTCAGGTGAGGGACGCCCTTGCCGCGCAGCTTGAATTCCTTGCCGCTCTGCGTTCCTTCAGGCACCTTAATGGTGGCTGCTGAACCGTCAAGCGTATCGATCTCAAGCTCCGTGCCCAGTGCCGCCTGCGGAAATGAAATGGGCAGAACACAATGGAGATCGTCCCCGTCGCGCTCAAAAAACTTGTGTGGCTTAACCGAAAGCACCACATACAGGTCGCCCGCCGGGCCACCGAACTTGCCCGTCTCGCCCTCACCCTGGTAGCGGATGCGGGTGTCCTGCTCGACGCCCGCCGGTACCTTCACCAGAATCGTGTGCTCCTTCTGCACACGGGTCTCGCCCCGGCAGGTCTTGCACGGGTCGACCACCAGCGTACCCGTCCCATTACAAACCGAGCAGGTACGCGCGACCGAGAAGAAGCCTTGCTGGAACCGCACCTGGCCGCGCCCCCCGCACTGTGTGCATGTAATCGGCTCCTTGCCGGAGGCTGCGCCCGTGCCGTGGCAGTCGTCGCAGATCTCCATGCGGCGAATCTTGATCTCTTGCTCTTTGCCGAATACCGCCTCCTCAAACTCCAACGTCATATCGAAGCGGAGGTCGCGACCGCGCTGTACACGCGAGGCCTTGCGCTGACCACCCATATTAAACATTTCGCCGAACAGATCGCCGAAGATGTCACCCAGGTCCTGGGCGTTGCCGCCGGCGAAAGGGTTGCCGCCGCCTGGGCTGCCCCCTTGGAACGCGGCGTGGCCGAAGCGGTCGTAGGCGGCGCGCTTCTCCGGGTCGGAGAGAATACCGTAAGCCTCGCCGCACTCCTTGAACTTTTCTTCGGCTTGCGGATTGCCGGGATTGCGGTCGGGGTGGTACTGCATCGCCAGTTTGCGGTAGGCGGTCTTCAGCTCCTGGTCGGAGGCGCTCCGCGTAACCTGTAGAACCTCGTAATAGTCAGTCTTCGTCACGTTTGCCGTCGCACTCATGTCTTCTAAATCTCTCTCGGTAAATGGCTTACTCGAACACCTGGCGGGGATTGGAAGCGATACGCACCAGCGCCGGCCGCAGCAGCTTTTCGCGGATTTTGTACCCGCGACGAATCTCTTCCAGCACTTGGTGGTCCGGGAACACCAGCGTTTCGATGTTGCCAAGCGCCTCGTGGATGCGGGGATCGAACTGCGCACCCACCGACTCGATCGGCTGAACGTTCATGCCCTTCAGTGCGTCTTCCATCTGCTTCAGAATCAGCTCGACCCCGCTCCGAAGCTGCTCGGCGGTCCCCTCCGCTTTCAGCGCCAGCTGGAAGTTGTCCATCACGCCCAGGAACGGCTCGACCGTGTTGGTGATGGTGTAATCGCGGGCGTCGGCCCGCTCCCGCGCCTCGCGCTTGCGGGCGTTGTCAAATTCGGCCTGCAGCCTGGCGAGGCGGTCGATGAGCTGATCGCGCTCAGCACGCAGGTGGTCCAACTCACTCGGCTCGGCCGTCTGCTGCTCCCCGCCGAGGTCCTGGGCAGTGTAACCGGCTTCGCTCTCGTGCGGCGCGTGGTCGAAAGTATCTTGTTGCAGAGTGTCTTCTGTCATGGCTTCCGTCTCTTCCCTATTGTTACCGATTCCGGCCCAACGCGCGACCCCACCGGCGAAGCGGTCCCAGCCGTTCGTCTTTGTCATGCGGGTGTGCTCCCAAAGTAGTTCCCAACCGTAGTGTAGTGGATGAGCCGCACGGAGCTGAGCCGGCGGCTACAGAGTGATCCGTCTAAGCGCCGCCCGGGCGACATCTGGCCGTGGGAGTTGCACGCGCTCCTCGGGTGAGGGGTTGCAGCCGCAATCATGACGCCGGCGTCTGCTTTGTACATTCGCGCGGCCGAATCGTTCTATGCGACGCTACCGCCCGAGGA
>CAXTWP010000136.1:0-7310 GCA_964247945.1 uncultured Acidobacteriaceae bacterium
GTTTGAGAAGAAGCAGAACGTCTTCGACGATTGGTTTGCCGCGGCCGAGTACCTGGTCCGGGAGAAGTACACCTCGCCTGAGCACTTTGCCATTCGTGGGCGGTCGAACGGAGGCTTGCTGATGGGAGCTTCCATGACGCAGCGGCCGGAGCTGTTCGGGGCGATCTGGTGCGGGTATCCGCTGCTCGATATGCTGCGCTACCAGCGCTTTCTGATGGGGCGAACATGGACGACCGAGTATGGGTCGGCGGAGAACGCGGCGGACTTTCCGTACATCTACAAATACTCGCCGTACCAGCATGTGGTGGCGGGCACGAAGTACCCGGCGGTGATGTTCTTTACCGGCGACGGCGACACGCGAGTGGACCCGATGAACGCGCGCAAGATGACGCCGCTGATGCAGGTCTCGACCGGCGGCGGAAGGCCGGTGCTGCTGCATTACAGCCTGAAGGGCGGGCACAGCGCGGGGGTATCGCAGACGCAGCTGGTGGAGGACTACGCCGACGAGATGGCGTTTTTGTGGACGGAGACGGGCAACAACTAGACGGCCGTCATCAGCAGCAGAACGCCGGTGACGAAGACACAGAGGGCATACACCGCCTCCGTCCAGCGCTTCCGCCGTTCCGGATGAGCGTCAGTCGAGGAACGAGTTAGGGGCGTGGAGCCGATGGGCGGAGAAAGCGAGGTAGAGGAAAGCATGGCAACGGCTCCCGGCAGGTTGAGGTTGTAGGGTGAACACCACCGGGCGGAGGAGTTGCTGCCTGAGTGTGCTCAATTCCTATATCGCCCTGTTTGGTGAAGACTTTAGGTTAATTGTGGGAAAAGGACGAGCCGATCGTTCCCTTAAGTTCCAAGCTGGGATGCGCTGCAGTGCGCAGTCCCAAGGCTGTTCCGCTAAAATCGTTTCCTATGGACGAGACCAGGAATAACGGCGAGGCGCTCTTTGTCACCAAGCCTCCCCTGAAAGACGAGATGCCGGTCAACGCCTGGGCGATCGCCGCGTTGGTGGTCATGGTCGTCGTCGCTGCCTTTCTCCTGCTGGGGCGTCACAAGCCCGCCGCTCCGCTGAACAGCCTGCTTCCGCTCGATCCGTACGCGGCGCACCTGACGCTCTCGCAGATCGCGATGAGCGAGTCGACGAGTCTTTCCGGCGGCAAATCCACGTTCATTGACGGGCGCGTGCGAAATCGCGGCGGCGCGACGGTGGCGGGAGCGACCGTCCAGGTGCTCTTCCGTAATAATGAGGGGATGCCGCCACAAGTGGAGACCCTGCCGTTGATGCTCATCCGCACCCATGAGCCCTATATCGACACGGAGCCGGTAAGCGCGGCACCTCTGAAGCCGGGTGACGAGCAGGAATTTCGCTTGACCTTTGAGTCGCTACCGAAGAACTGGAACACCCAAGTGCCGGAGATACATCTGGTGCGGGTCTCTACACGGTAGAGGGACGGAAGTTCCTTCCGTGCATGCCGGAAGTATTTTCCAGATCTGCAGCTATCTGCAAAAACGTTGTTCTTTCCTAAACCATACATAAACGTGAGCTTAGCTTCGTCCTTGCAGTTTGGTGGCAGGCTTGCACAATGACCGATGTGCGATGGTTTGCCCGATCGTACCTGGAAGAAGGAGCGAACCAGATGAAGTCAAAAAATCAGCTTGCTTTCGCGGTAGCAACTCTCAGTGGTGTGCTTGCCATGAACGGTGTCGCGCAATCGACGGCTTCACAAACACCAACCGATGCCCCTCCCCCGGCAAAGACCATGAGCGCCGACGATCAGTCCAGCTACGCCACGGGTAAGCCGCTCGAACAGCAGTCCAAAGAAGGCTTCTGGGGTCACCTGAACCCGTTGGCCCGTAAGAAGTGGGTGAAGCGGCAGGTCGACCCAATCAAAGATCGCACCAACGAACTCGATCAGCTTCAGGCCAAGAACGCCAACGACATCCGTGACGTGGATTCCCGTTCTCAGGCCGGGATCACTAAGGCGATGGGCGCGGCGAACACCGCCGACCAGCACGCTCAGGACGCGGCGACTCGAGCCAACTCCGCCAACACTCTTGCCGGAAACGCCAGCAGCAAGACCGATGCGCTCCATGGCACCGTCTCCAACCTTGATACTTACCGGACAGTGACCTCCGAAGCCGTGCCCTTCGTTGGAGGACGTACTACGCTGGGGCCAAAGGCAAAGGCCGACCTCGACGATCTTGCGGCCAAGCTCGGCGCGGAGAAGGGTTACATCTTGGAAGTCCAAGGCTATAGCAAGGCGGGCGTGCAGAGTTCGCAGGCTATGGCTGATTCAGTTGTCCGCTACCTTGTGACGCAACACCAGGTGCCGATCTATCGCATCTATCGCACGGGTCTCGGCAAGCAGGTAGACGCGGCGGCTGCGGAAGGTGAAAAGCCAGTGGTCAACGGTGTCCGCGTGACGTTGCTGCACAACAGCCTGGCGACGATGGATGGGATCACGACGGCCCATAACCAGGGTTCAGCGACGGGAACTTCGAACCCTCCCGCTAACCAGTAACGAGTTTGCGGCGTCGTGCCCCAGAGCACACCCGCTCCAAGCTCTCCTATAAGGAGAGGCTAAAGGCAGATTGGCCCCTCGCAAGAGGGGCCCTTTTTTTGCTCCGGGTAAGTTCCCCAGACGGGCGTTAGCGCTTGAGTGCTTTGCCGACTCCTCCTAAAACGAGCGTCATAAACGAGAGCGCACGGCGACTATCATCGCTTGTGGCACGCCTGATCAATGTGAAGATGCCGGGAGGAGCGACCTCCTGCTCGTGCTGGGCCGCGGCTGCGGCGATGGCGCGCGATAACTGATCGAGCGTCTCGGGGTTGATTGCCGTAAAGATCTTCAACAGCTCCAGCGCATTGCGGATGCCCTGGATGCCCTCGGGCAGCTTGGCGTATTCGGCCAGCTTGCCGGCGATGGTGTCTTTCGCGCTGATCAGCCCATCGAGCGTGTCGAGGATGCCCTGGTCGTGGGCGGTCTGCAGCAGATCGTAGGCGACGAGGAGCGCCTCGGCGTGTTCGCGCGGAGCGGCGTTGAGGCGGCGCATCAGTTCGAAGTGCGGGTCGACAGCAACGGGGGTAAAGGCGATCGGTTTAGCCACAAAAACTCCTAGCGACAAAGGGGCCGAATTAGCTTGCGGCTGACCGGCCGTACTTAGACAGTGATGGACTTGATCTGGACGAGCTTGTCCGCGTCCCTGGTGCCAGGCAGGTGGTAGCCGGGCTGCGCCCACTTCTTTTCTACTTCGACGCCGTCAGTCGGGGTGCGCGTGCCGTAGCGGAAGTTCCGGCGCGGCAAAGGGCTGTCACCCTGCTCGGGGAGCAGAGTCATCTTGACAGCCGTCTCCTTGAAAGCGGGGGTGTGTGTGGCGCGATCGGTGTGGGAGCTGGAGAGTTTGTTGACCGGCTCTTCGACGGAGTTGAGGGACATATAGAGCTGCTTACCCTGAACGCGGTCGGAGACGAGCACCTGGACGCGGACTCGGCCGTAGGCGCTGTCCAGCTGAACATGGCGGCCGGTGGTGACGCCGCGCTCCTCGGCCAGCTCGGGGGAGACCTCGACGAAGTTGCTCGGCGTGATAGCTTTGATACCCGCGGTGCGCAGAGTCATGGAACCTTGCTCGAAGTGCTCGAGCAGGCGGCCGTTATTCAGGTGCAGGTCAAAAGTGGCATTTTGCTCTTCCGATGGGGGGATGTAGGCGATGGGGAAGAAGCGCGCCTTCTTGTCCGGGAACGGAAAGCCGTCGGTAAAGAGGAGCGGCGTGTCAGTACCGTTGGCATTCACTGGCCATTGGAGTGAGTTGAAGCCGTCCAGACGGTCATAGCGAACACCGGCGAAGAGGGGAGTCAACTTGGCGACCTCGTCCATGATCTCGGAAGGGTGCTTGTACTTCCAGCCTGCGCCGAGACGATTGGCGATCAACTGAAGGATCTCCCAGTCGGGCTTCGACTCGCCGAGCGGCTCCATGGCCTTGTTGATGCGCTGGATGCGGCGCTCCGTACTGGTGTAGGTGCCGTCCTTCTCAAGCGAGGTGGCGGCCGGCAGCACCAGATCGGCGTAGCGGCAGGTCTCGGAGAAGTTGATGTCCTGCACAATGAGGAACTCAAGCTTTGACAGCGCCTCGCCGACATAGTTCGCGTTTGAGTCCGAGGTGATCGTGTCCTCGCCCTTAATGTAGAGGGCCTTGAGCGAGCCTTCAAGGATCGCATCAATCATCTGGTGGTTGTCCTTGCCCGTTGACGTGGGCAGGGTCACGCCCCAGCCCGCCTCAAATTTCGCGCGGATCGCCTCGTCGTCCACCTTCTGATAGCCGGGAAACACATTCGGCATGGAGCCGAAGTCGCTTGCGCCCTGCACGTTGTTGTGGCCGCGCAACGGGTACGCGCCCGCACCCGGGCGCATATAGTTGCCCGTCAGCAACAGCAGGTTTGAGAGCGAGGTGGCCGTGTCCGAGCCGCCGCAGTGTTGCGTCACGCCCATCGCAAACAGGATGCAAACTCCGTCGGCCGCCGCGATCTCGTTCGCCACGGTGACCAGTTGCGCGGGACCAATGCCGGTGATTTGCTGGGCATACTCGAGCGTATACGGTTCAAGCGACTTCGCGTACTCTTCGAAGTGGTTGACCCATGTGGCAATAAAATCGGGCTGGTGCAGCTTCTTGTCGAGGATGTACCTGGCGACGGCGTTGAGCCAGACGGCGTCGGTCGACGGATTGGGACGAAGGAAGAGGTCGGCGCGCTCCGCCATCTCGTGCTTGCGCAGGTCGGCGACAATCAGCCGCTGGCCCCGGAACTTGTGCGAGCGCTTGACGCGGGTCGCCAGCACCGGGTGGTTTTCCGCCGGGTTGCAGCCCACCATCAGCACCAGTCCCGCCTGCTCGATATCCGCGATGGAGCCGGAGTCGCCGCCGTAACCAACGGTCCGCTGGAGCCCCATCGTCGCCGGGTTCTGGCAGTAGCGCGCGCAATTGTCCACGTTGTTGGTGCCGATAACCGCGCGGGAAAGCTTCTGCATGAGGTAGCTCTCCTCGTTGGTGCACTTGGAGGAGGCAATGAAGGCGAGTGCGTCGGGACCGTGATCTTGTTTGATCTGCTTGAACTTCCGCTCAACGATGTCGAGGGCTTCGTCCCATTCAATCTGCCGGTACGTGTCGCCGTCGCGCAACAGCGGCTTTACCAGCCGGTCGTCGGAGTTGATGTGGCCCCAGGCGAACTTGCCCTTGATGCAGGTGGAGATGCCGTTCGCGGGGCCGTGCGTCGGCTCCATCTTCAGGATGTGACGGTCGCGCGTCCAGGCCTCGAAGGAGCAGCCCACGGCGCAGTAGGTGCAGACCGTCTTGGTGCGCTTCACGCGCTCGTGGCGCATCTCCGCTTCCATCTCCGAGAGCGCGAGGATGGGACCGTAGCCGATGGGCGGCTCAATCCCCTTCACCACGTCGATCATATCGTCGAGAACCTTAGGGGGTAGATTGGTCAAATAACCGGCGTGCCCGATCATCGACTTCTCCATCAGCGCGTTGCATGGACAAACGTTGACGCAGTGGCCGCAGGAGACGCACGATGAGCCGTCGATAGTGTGACCGCCATCCCACAACACGCGGGGGTGGGCGGAGGTCCAGTCGATGGTGAGGGTCTCGTTGACCTGGACGTTCTGGCAGGCCTCCACGCAGCGGCCGCACAGGATGCACTGGTCCGGGTCATACCGGTAGAAGGGGTTCGACATGTCCTTCTCGTAGATCTTGGGCGTATACGGACGGGCCTGATGCTTCACATCGAGCAGCGCGGTGGTATTGTGCACGGTGCAGTTCTGGTTGTTGTTGTCGCAGACCGTGCAATAGAGCATGTGGTTCTGGAGGATGCGGTCGAAGGCCTCGCGCTGGGCGATGTCGACCCGCTGACCTTCGGTGACTACCTTCATGCGCGCGGCCACATGGGTAGAGCAGGCACGAAGGAGTTGGCCGTCCACCTCGACGAGGCAGGTGTCGCAGCTTTGGATCGGCCCCATCTGCGGGTGGTAGCAGACTTGGGGGACCTCCTTCAGACCGTTCTTCTTCTGCCGGTTCAAGGCTTCGATCAGCAGTTCGCCGGCGTGTGCGGGCGTTGCCTGACCGTTGACGACGATCTGTGTATTTGGCGAGATGTCGGCCGGGGTGTTGAGAAGCGGTTTGTGAGCAGCCATTATTTCCCCTCAGATGCATTGGAACATAGCGGCGGTATCCTCGTGGATGAGAGGGTGCGCTCCAGTGAACACAAACGTCTGTCCCCTTGCCAGTGTGGTACGGATTGGCACCTCCGGCTGGCGGTATAAGGGGTGGCGCGGTATCTTCTATCCCCAAGGCCTGGCACAGCGGCGGGAGCTGGAGTATGCCTCGCGGACCTTTGCGACCGTCGAGATCAACGGGACGTTCTATTCGCTGCAGAAGCCGGCTTACTTTCGGCAATGGGCGGCGGAGACGCCGGAGGGGTTTGTCTTTGCCGTCAAGGGCAGCCGCTACATCACGCACATGTTGAAGCTACGGAATGTGGAGCGGCCGCTGGCGAACTTCTTTGCGAGCGGGATGCTGGCGCTGGGCACGAAGCTGGGGCCGGTGCTCTGGCAATTCCCGCCGCAGCTGCGGTTTGATCGCCGACGGTTTGCGGAGTTCTTCGCGCTGCTGCCGCGCACGACGGACGCGATGGCCAGGCTGGCGCAGCGATGCGACGACACGATGCGGCCGCGCTCCGTGCTGGAGGCGGAGGCGGCGATGCCGGTGCGGCACTGCGTCGAGATACGGCATGAGAGCTTTGCCGTGCCGGAGTTTGTCGCCCTGCTGCGGGAGCAGCAGATCGGGTTGGTGGTGGCGGACACAGTGGAGTGGCCGCTGCTGATGGATGTGACGGCGGACTTCGTCTACCTGCGGCTGCATGGGAGCGAGCAGCTCTACGCCAGTGGCTACGGGGCCGACGCGCTCGATCTCTGGGCGGAGCGGGTGGCGGCATTCGCGACGGGCGGCCCAGCGGCGGGGCGGTATGCCGGGGAACAGAGCGCCGACGGCAAGGCCCGGGACGTGTATGTCTACTTTGACAATGACGCCAAGGTAAGGGCACCGTTCGACGCGATGGGGTTGCGGGAGCGGGTCAACCGGCGGCTGGGTATTGCTCCCGAATCAGCGCAAGGCCTTCAGCCGCCGAATGAATCAGGCCTTCCAACTGGGCGTCCTCGGCCAGTTCCAGCATGGCTTTAAACTGCGGGCTGGGCGGGTAGCCGGCGACGATGAGGTCACGGCCGGTAACCAGCGGCCGGGGCCGGGTGTCGGCGGGCGGCTCG
>CAXTWP010000137.1:0-1754 GCA_964247945.1 uncultured Acidobacteriaceae bacterium
TCATCTCTTCGTTCGTAAGCGTGGGCGTCCAGCCGAGTTGCCGGCGAATACGGGCGGTCGAGAAGATAAAGCTCTCGGCGATCATGCGGTAATGATAGGGTCCAAGCGGCGACAACTTCAGCTTATGGGCAAGCTGCATGGCGGCGATGGTGGGTGCCTTCGGCAGGGACGCCACGCGCGAGCGGCTGCCGGCCGCATGGATCACCGCCTCGTACACCTGCTTCAAGGAGGTGACGTGGTCCGAGCCGATATGGAAGAGGTTCGGTCCCGCATTGCCAAGCGCCTGGAGGCAGGCGGTGGCGAGGTCTTGCGCGTAGATGAATTGGTAGCGGTTGCCGCCATCGCCGACGACCCACACCTTTTTCCCATCGTCGATGAACTCGAAGAGAATGGCTAGTAATCCAAGCCGTCCGCTGTCGATGATGGTGGGACAGCGGATGACGATCACGTCGAGACTGGCGGCGTATTCGCTGAGCACCTGCTCACCCGCCAGCTTGGATCGTCCATAGAGTTCGATGGGGCTTGGCGGCTCGTCTTCGGTCACCTCGCAGCCCAGGTCCGAGGCCCAGAGGCAGTTGCTGGAGATGAAGAGAAATTTTCTGACGCCGGCTTCACTGGCGGCTTCGGCGAGGTTGCGGGTGCCGTCCACGTTGGAGGTCCAGAGCAGGGTGTTGTCTACTGCGTCGTGCGCCAGCTGCGCGGCGCAGTGGATGACAGCGTCGAACTTGCCTTTGGCAAAGACTTGCGCAAGCAGGCCGGCGTTGCGAAGGTCGCCCTGGAAGCTGGTCAGGTTCCGGTGAATGTCCCGGTCGGCGACAAGATCGATGTTGGTGCAGGCGTAGCCTTCGTCGAGCAGCCTGCGCTTCAGCAGCCCTCCAAAGAAGCCGGAGCCGCCGGTGACGAGAATATGATTCATGCCTTTTCTCCGAAGATCGACCATGCCCGGGTGCGGTCGGCGGAGCGGAAGAGATACACCGTAAAGATGGTGATGAGCGGCTCCAAAGGATGGCGGAAGCGCGCCTGGACAGTGATGAAGTAGTAAGGCAACGGGATCAGCATGAAGGCGCAAAGAAATAATCTCGTCCCGGGAGTGCGGTTCTTGAGCGAGAGTGCGAGGCCGAGCAGCCCGGTCACCGAAAGAAAACTGAAGTTGATCTCGCGCGCCACTTCGACGAAGACGCTCTTCTCTACGGGATGCGGCACGCCGGCCCAGAAGAAGTAGAAGCGTTTGCAGGCAAGCTCAAAGAAGCGGCGAAGGTGCAGGGCGATGTACCGGTGGGCGAGTGTTCCTTGTTGCTTGACGTAGGCTACTTCGCCCATGGATTTGTACCGCTGATAGGCCGGATCGCTGCTCGATAGGGGGACCGTGGTTCCCCAGGGAAACCCCTGATACTCCTCCTGTACGGATTGGTACAACTCCGCGCCGAGATTGCCTCGCATCGGGATGAGGGTATGAAAGACCTTGTAGTTGCGGACGATCCATGGGGCCAGGCAGGTGCAGAAGACCAAGGCTGCGAGGATGGCCCCAAGTGCCTGCGTCTTCCAAGTACGCCAAAGCAGCCAGACCACGCAAGCGGGCAGGAAGGCCAGCGGCGTTGCGTTCAAGAGCGCGATCAGCCCCCAAAGCAGACCGACGAGGAGCCATCGCCAAGTGGTCCGTGCTTCCGGGTTATCGTTCAGAGAGCCTGTTCCGCGCAACCGCAGCGCCAGCACCAACGCCCAACTCACGAGGAAGGCGGTCGGTGCCATGTCCC
>CAXTWP010000137.1:1764-5162 GCA_964247945.1 uncultured Acidobacteriaceae bacterium
CCCACACCCAGCGCACGGCATACTGCATCGCGGCGGGGTAGAGCGCCCAGAGCCAGGCCGACCACAGTGCAAGCTTTCTGTCCCGATAGCACCGTGCGGCAATCTCGTAGACTGCCGATGCGGTGGCGGCCGAGACGATGCTGTTAAAAGTCAGTATGACCCAGGCCGAGAGCGGCGTGTAGACGCCGAAGATCTTAAACACCCCCGCCAGCAGCACGGGGTAGAGCGGCGGGCACCAGGCCGTCGGTCCTGTGTTGCCTGTAAACGGGTCGGCATAGCCGTAGCCCGTGGCCAATGCCCGCGCGATACGTCCCATCTCCCAGCCGAACTGGAAGTGGTCCTCCGCCGGGCGGATGCGGTAGGTATGCGCCAGCGCAACGTAGAGCATCCGCACGAGCAGCCCCGCCCAGAAGATCGCTCGCGGCGCGCGGAACCGCCTCTCCTCCACTAGGCGCGGCCCTCGCGCTTCTGGGCGATCACCAGCCCGCGCGGCGTCGGCAGAAAGACGCATGACAGAAGGCCCTCCGCTTCCAGCACGTGGGCGGCGTCGCGGACGGTCTTCAAATGCGAACTCGCGTCGTGCATCAGGATCACGCCGCAGGGCGAGATCTGCGGCAGAAACCGCTTCACCTCCGCCGCCCGGATCGGCATGTCCGAATCCGAAAAAAAGAGGTCGATCGTGCCGTCGATCTTCATCTCAAGGGACGACTCGTTGCGGAGTTCGATCCACTCCCCCAGCCCCGACGATGCAATCTTTTCCTTGGCCTTCGCAAACACCACCGGATCGAACTCGCAACTCACGATCTTGCCGAAGCCATTCGCCTTCAAGCCTTCGGCGATCCAAAGCGTACTCACCCCGAGAAACGACCCGGTCTCGACCACCAGCTCCGGCTTCTGCGTCGTCACCAGTGTGCGCAGAAACTCCAGCACCTCCGCCTCCGCCGTCATGGAGTCGTACATATGCCAGCGTTTGGGATGCGGGCACTCGGGCGTGGCGCGGTGATACTCGGGCTGCAGCGCACCGGCGGCGCGCTCGGCCTGCCGCATCACCTTATGCTCCTGTTTTACCTTCCCACCAAACCAACTCATCCCGCAATTCTAAGCGCACTACCTTCGCCCGAGCTCCGTGGCGATCTCCCGCGCCACCTCCTCCGCCGGCTCCAGGTTATCCAGATCCTCGTCCGTAAACGATTCACCCAATCCCCCGAACCGCCGTTCCCGCCGCTGGTAGCTTGCAATTGCCTCCAGCAGATGCAGCCCGCGGAAGTCGGGCCAGAGCCGGTCGGTGATGAAGATTTCGCTGTAGGCGATCTGCCACAGCAGGAAGTTCGAGATGCGCTGCTCGCCCGAGGTGCGGATCACCAGGTCGGGGTCAGGCATGTGCGCGGTATAGAGACCCTGGGTCAGGTGGTGCTCGTCGATACGCTGCTCCAGGCCGTCGACCTGGAGCAGGTCTTCCAGTGAGCAGCCGCGGCGGTGTGCCTCCGCGATCAGGCTCGTCAGCAGCGCGCGGGTGGAGTCGACGATCTCCGAGCGCGAGCCGTAGTTCAGCGCCAGCGTCAGCGTGGTACCGGTGTTCTTCGCGGTTGCCTCGGATGCCCACTGCATGGTGTCCTGGACCTCGGCGGGCAGCTCGTGGGTGCGGCCGATGTACGCCATCCGGACGTTGTTATCGTTCATCCGCTGGACGTTCCCGGTCAGATAGTTCCGCAGCAGCTTCATCAGAAAGCTGACCTCGGACTTGGGCCGGCGCAGGTTATTTTCAAGCGAAAAGGCGTACAGGGTGAGCCACGGCAGATCGATCCGCGAGGCCGTCTCCACGACAAACTGCACGCTCTCGGCACCCTGCTGATGGCCAAGGAAGCGCTTCAGCATGCGCTTGCCCGCCCAGCGCCCGTTGCCGTCCATAATGATGGCGACGTGCTGGGGCATGCGAACAGGGTCTAACTGCGCGTAAACGGCCTGCTCCTCTGGGGAGAGCTGGTGAATGCGGCTGGGAGCGGCACACGCTGCTCGGCCGGGTGCGCGAATTACGCTTGTTGCGGGCAAAGCAACCTCGAAAACGTGAAGACCGACGCCTGACGCCCTGACGCTACCATACCGCTCTGGACGGTGCAAGACAGCGGACTGTTACAGATAGTTTACGCGGGCCTGGATGTAAGCTGCGGAGTAGGATATCGGTATCGGATAGCTGGAGGTGCAAAATGGCGACAACAGCGGGTGCGTTTCAGGGGTTAGATGCGCGGGCAGCGGCACGCAGCCACGCCACGGCACAGCGAACCGGTGCCCCGTGGTATGTCTGGTGCGGCGTGCTGGCCGTCACCTCGGCGACTGTCGGCGGCGCGTGGGATGTGGCCTGGCATCGCTCCATCGGACGCGATACCTTTTGGACGCCAGCGCACATGGCCATCTACGCCTGCGGTGTGCTCGCGGCCGTGGTCTGCGGATACCTGATCCTGGCGACCACCTTCGGCCGCAACCAGGCGATGAAGGCGGTCTCGGTGCGGGTACTGGGCTTCCGCGCCCCGCTTGGGGCTTTCGTGGCCGCCTGGGGCGGTATCGCGATGCTTACCTCGGCGCCCTTTGACAACTGGTGGCACGCCGCCTATGGCCTTGACGTCAAGATCGTCAGCCCGCCCCACACGCTGCTGATCCTCGGCATCCGCGCCGTCGGCGTCGGTGTCCTCTTCCTGATCCTTGCCGCGATGAACCGCGCTGCGGAAGACACCGCCGACAGCTCCAGGACAAACGCCGGCGTCTATAAGACGCTCCAGCGCCTCATGCTCTACATGGGCGGCCTGATGGTCGGCGGGCAGATGTTCTTCCTCCTCGAATACACCTGGGATGTGAAGCTGCACACCGCCAGCGCCTATATCGCCATGGCGATTGCGTTGCCGCTGGTCTTCGCGGTCATCGCGGAGGCATCGCGCTTCCTCTGGACCGCAACAACGACCGCAGCCATCTACACGGTGATCGCGTTGGCCGAGGAGTGGGTCTTTCCCCTCTTTCCCGCCACGCCAAAGCTTGGCCCCGTTTACAACCCGGTCACACATCTCGTTCCGGCCAAGTTCCCCATTCTGATCCTGCCCGCAGCCTTCGCGCTTGACCTCCTGTGGCGTTGGGCGCGTACGCGCGGGTGGAAGCCGTCGCGGATCGCCGCCGTCTCCGGCGTGCTCTTTGTCGCCGTGCTGGTGGCGGTCGAGTGGCCTTTTGCCGGCTTCCTGCTCTCCAAAGCCTCCGAAAATCGCTTCTTCGGCACCATCTACTTCGACTACAACTCCCGGCCAACCGGCGTCGATCGCCTGCGGCAGTTCTACCTCCCGGATGCAGGCGCGGCTCTGCTCCGCGGCCTCGGCATCGCGGCGCTGCAGCTCTTCCGGCGTGATCATCCGGACGGC
>CAXTWP010000137.1:5172-7244 GCA_964247945.1 uncultured Acidobacteriaceae bacterium
CCTGCCGGACGCGGGCGCGGCCCTGCTGCGCGGGCTCGGCGGCGCGGCGGTCTGCGGCTCCATCGGGACGTGGGTCGGGCTGCGCTTCGGCGGCTGGATGCGAACGGTGCAGCGATGAAGCGCCTCGCCTTCTTGCTGCTCTTGTTTGGCCTGCCTCCGGCGGCTATGGCGCACGTCGGCAGCAAGGATGTCTTTGAGCAGGTGCAAGCCGGCCCGTACACCCTCTTCGTCACCGTTCGGATGCCGAACGTCATTCCGGGCGTCGCTACGGTCGAGGTCCGCGCCTCCGGCTCCGCGGTCTCGACCATCGCCATCACCCCCATGCCGCTGACGGGCGAAGCCTCCCGGCATCCGCCCACGCCGGACGCGATGACCCGCTCCAAAGACGATCCGGCCTTCTTTACCGGCGGTGTCTGGATGATGGCCGCCGGCTCCTGGCAGGTGCGGCTCGCTGCGCCCGGCGCCGCGCCCAATCCGGCTCTGCGGAGGCATGGTCTATTCGCGATGGCAGGCAGCCTCGCGCTGATGGCGCTGATCCTTTACGGCGGGGCGGCCTGGTGGAAGGTGGACGCGGCCAGCTTCAGCCGCGACCTCTACAGCCCCCTGGCGACTTCTGCCATGCTCCAGGGCGATACGCTGGACCTCCGCATCGCGCCGTTCCAGCGGGAGCTTAACGCCCGCTTGGCCTCAGACGTCAAGAATCGCGCCAACGACGACTTCCTGCCCGATCACGGCCACCTCATCCATCTCTACGCCATCCGCTGGCCGGAGATGGACGCCGTCTTTCACCTCCACCCGGCCCCTATGGGCGCTGGCGAGTTCAAGATGCAACTGCCCTCCATGCCGCCCGGCGGCTACCGCCTTTACGGCGACGTGGTTCACGCCAACGGCTTCCCCGAGACCCTCACCACCACCCTTACCGTGCCAGGCTCGCTTCAGGGCACCGGTCTCGCGCCAGAGGACGCCGAGGCCCATCCTTCGCCCGTCAGCCGGGCCCAGCCCAACAACGCCTACACCCTTCCCGACGGCTACCGCATGGTCTGGACTCGTCCCGCCGTGCTCACCGCGGACACCGCCTACGCCTTCCACTTCAGCCTGCTTGCGCCTGATGGCCAACCTGCGACCGGGATGCAGCCCTACCTCGGCATGGCCGGACACGCCGCCTTCGTCAAGACGGACGGCACCGTCTTCGCCCACACCCACCCGGAAGGCTCCGCCGCCATGGCCTCGCTGATGCTGGCGAACGGCCCGATGGAAGGAATGCCCGACGACAAGCCGTTCTCGAACGCTGTCGACTTCCCCTACGGCTTTCCCAGCGCCGGTCAGTACCGCATCTTTATCCAGATGAAGCACGGCGGCCAGATCGAGACCGGCGTCTTCGACGCCACAGTGGTGAGCAACTCTCCTGCATCCTAGTAGGCGAGCAGTTCAACCCGATCGTCAAGGACCTCGTCCCATGTCTTTACTCAGCGCGATGCTAGGCAAACCGCTCGCTACCTCCGAGGAACGCGCGGAACAGATTGGGCCTGTTGCGGGCATTCCCGTCTTCGGGCTGGACGCGCTCGGGTCCGCCGCGTACGGGCCGGAGGCCGCGCTGACGCTGCTGATCCCTCTTGGTCTGCTCGGCGTTCACTACATCGTCCCCATCAGTCTGGCCATTATCGCCCTGCTGGCGGTCGTCTTCTTCTCCTACCTGCAGACCATTGACGCCTACCCCCATGGCGGCGGCAGCTATACCGTAGCCAGCGAAAATCTGGGCGACGGCGCGGGCCTGCTCGCGGCCGCGGCGCTGATGATCGACTATGTGCTGACCGCCGCGGTCGGCATTTCGGCAGGAGTGGGCGCTCTGGTCTCGGCCGTCCCCAGCCTGCAGCCCCACACGCTCGCGCTCTGCCTGGGAATTCTGGCGCTGCTGACCATTGTGAATGTGCGCGGGGTGCGCACGACGGGCTCCGTCTTCCTCATCCCTACCTATATCTTCGTGGGCACGCTCTTGTTGGTGGTCGCGGTCGGCCTGGTGCGGACTGTACTCGCGGGCGGTCATCCCTCGCCCATCGTCGCCGCCCCCGCGC
>CAXTWP010000138.1:0-2724 GCA_964247945.1 uncultured Acidobacteriaceae bacterium
CACCATGCTGAAGGCTCTGCGCGGAAGCCGGCATTTCATCTGGGAGATGGACGTTTACCCCGATGTGGCCATCGATCTCAACTACTTTGCTGCGGGCGGCTTTACCGAGCGGATCGTCGGCGGGCTAGCCGATCTCTCTCGCCGCCACGCGGACGGCATCATCGCGCTCGGCGAGTGCATGAAGGACCGACTCGTTCGTCGCGGCATCGCCGCCAACCGCATCTTTGTCGCCGACAACTGGGCCGACTCTTCCGACATTCAGCCGCTTCCGCGCCCCGGCGACCCCGGCAGTCTGGTGCTGCTCTACTCCGGCAATCTCGGGCTGGCGCACGATGTGGACACTATCGCCCAATCCATGATCGAACTGCGGGGCGACGAACGGTTTCGCTTCCTTTTTGTCGGCAGCGGCGGCCGCACCAAGGAGCTTTCCGCCCTTTGCGAGAGCAACGCTCTTACCTCGGTCGAGTTCCGGCCGTTCGCCAAGCGCAGCAGCCTCAGCGAAAGCCTTTGCACGGGGGACATCGGTCTCGTCACCCAGCGCGACGCCTGCTGCGGCTCCGTCGTTCCCAGCAAGGTCTATGGACTGCTCGCGGCGGGACGGCCCATCCTGTTTATCGGACCGCGCCAGGCGACTCCGGCCCGCATCATCGAGCGCTTCGGCTGCGGCTGGCACATCGAGTGCGGTGATTCCACCTCGCTCACTACCCTTCTTCGGCGTCTTGCTGAAGACCGCGACGCCGTACTCGAAGCAGGCCTGCGCGCCCGGCGGACCTTGCTCGACCACTACGACCGTCCTCTCGGTGTCGCGCGCATCGCCTCAATACTCGGCCTGCATCCCGCCTCCGAGCACCAGGCCGGGACCTTCACGTCTTCCACACATCTCACGACGCCGGTGGGTTTCCTAACCCAGCCCCGGACCACGGAGAAGCGCTCATGAATGCCGTACTCGTTGTCGGAATCGTTGCCTTTCTGCTGTGCCTCGCCTTGACTCCTCTCTGCAGGGACTTCTTTCTCAAATATGAGATCCTCGACACCCCCGCCCCCCAACGCAAGATCCACCTCAGGCCGATCCCCCGGCTCGGCGGCCTGCCGATCATGCTCTCGTATGCGGCCGCCTTGGGCATGATGCTGCTGATCGCTCCGCGCGGAGCGGCGATCTCGATCCAGCATCAACGCCTCTTCCTTTCGCTGCTGCCTGCGGCCGCGCTCATCTTTCTCCTCGGTCTCTACGACGACATACGCGGTCTCACCGCGAAGCAGAAACTGCTCGGCCAGTTCGTCGCCGCTTGCCTTGCGGTCGCTCTCGGCGCGCGGATGTCAATCCTCGGTGCGATTCCGCATTCGACCTGGATCACCATCCCACTCAGCGTAGTCTGGCTGGTGGGTTGCACCAATGCGGTCAACCTGATCGATGGCCTCGACGGCCTCGCCTCGGGCGTCGGTCTGTTCGCCACCATCACCACGCTGCTCGCCGCCCTTGCCACGGGGAACATGGGCCTTGCCGTCGCCACGGTGCCCTTAGTCGGCAGCCTGCTTGCCTTTCTTCGCTACAACTTCAAGGACGCCTCGATCTTTCTGGGCGACTGCGGCAGTCTCACCATCGGCTTTATGCTTGGCTGCTTTGGCCTCATCTGGAGTCAGCATACCGGTACCATGCTGGGCATGGCCGCCCCCCTGATGGCCTTGGCCCTGCCGCTGGTTGAGGTGGGCCTGTCCATCGGGCGTAGATTTCTGCGCAGTGCTCCCATCTTCGGTGCGGACCGCGGCCACATCCACCACATGGTCCTTGCCCGCGGCTTCAAGCCGCACGTCGCCACGTTGATCCTCTACGGCGTCAGCGGTATCGCCGCGGCGCTGGCATTGCTCCAGAGCTTCAGCGCCCACCGGTTCCGAGGCTTCATCCTTATCCTTTTCTGTGTTCTCGTCTGGGCCGGCATCAATTATCTCGGGTATATTGAGCTTTCCGCCGCGCGCCGGGCACTCTCGCACAAGACAGTCATGCGTGTCTTAAAAGAAGAGATTTACCTCGAAGAGCTGGAAAAATCGATTGCCGCCGCCAACACCATCGACGCCATCTGGAAGATTGTCCGTCAGACCAGCGAAGACCTGTGCTTCGCCTCGGTCGACATGCTTCTGCTCGGACAGACCTACCAGGCAATCCTCGACCAGACCGATGCGGAGGCGTCCTGGAAGATGACCGTGCTCGTTGGCCGTCACGGCTATTTGACCCTCACTCGCGTGGAAGAAGCCGCCCCGCCACGCCTCATGGGCAGTGTCCTCGGGATCCTCCAGGAATCTCTGCGCGAGAAGCAGTTGATCAAAGCCGCTGCCGCCGCGCAAACCACCCCCGAAGAGCGCATCGTCTCGCAAGTCGCCTAGAGCAGGAGTGTTCGTGCTCTATGTTTGTCGTTACCAGGGAAATCCGCTTCTCTGCCCTCAACCATCAAAGGCACCTGTTTCGGAAGTGCTTACCGGGCCCGCTCCGCCGCCTCGTAAATCTGTAAAAGAAACTCATTGTTCGGGTGCCAGTAATCCGCATGAGGCATCAGGATGTCTCCGCCTCGCACCGCGTCGGTGAGCGCGTCCCTAGCCGTGCCCAGTTTGCCCGCGTCGGCATCATTGACCAGATTGACGCTGAACGCCTCCGGGTAAAAGCGTCGCACGGCTGTGTCCGTGCCGAGATCCCCGTGAAAAAGAAAGCTCTTGAACGGCGCGGTGTACGCG
>CAXTWP010000138.1:2775-7228 GCA_964247945.1 uncultured Acidobacteriaceae bacterium
TCACCACCGTCTCTTCCGGGATCAGCAGCGAATCCGGCAGCGCCGTCGCTGCCCTTTGCAGGATCGCCGCGTCCAGTGCCGCCCCATTCTTTTCCACCGTCGAGTCAATATAAAACAACGTCGCGCCCCAGCGATCGTGGGCGTACTTCATCTTCCGCACCAACTCCTCGAGCGCTTCCGCATCGGACAGCGACAGCTGCCGGGCTGTCCCGTCCGCCGCGAGCACAAATCTCTGCGGCCGCACACAAACCCCCACCCGGAATCCTGCATCCCGGAAGGTCTTGAACCAGCCATCGACCAGCTTCATGCCTGCGTCCGGTAAAGCATCGTCGATGACGCTCTCCATCTCCGGAGCCACGCGCCCAATCTGGTCCGGCGCGCACACATAGCTCGTCTCCTGCGGAAACTGTTCACCCTCGATGTCCCAGGTGATCGCGCCCTGCGCGCCGAGCCGCCGCAGGATGGCCACGCTATCCCTCGCCTGCTTCAACACTCTTTGCTGCAAGCGGCTGATGCCGCCCGGCGTCCGCAGGTCGAAGTCCGCCGCATCGGCGTCACTGAAGTAGCGCCGCGGATTGTTGGGAAAGCCCGTCGGCCGCCCGGCATCGCCCGTTCGCGGCGGAGAGCTGGCAAGATAGATCGTCCCGATCATCCTGCGGTCCGGCCAATGCAGCTGCGCCGGCCAAACCTTCGCCCAATCGGCGTACACGTCTTTGGCAAGCTGCGCTGGGTCCGTGCCCGAAGGCGCAAACCGCAAGGCCACCGTAAAGGTATTCGTCTCCCCAGGCACCACCGGCCGATCTAGATGCGGCTGAAATGCCGGCATCTGGTCGAGCGCCGTTCCGCTGATGATCGGCGTATACGTTCGCGGCAGCCCCGACGGCACAAAGCCGCTATAAAGGGGGCCTGCTGCGTCCGGTACGAGGGCGACGACCTCACCCTTGCCGTAGTCCGCAACGGTGACGCTCGGCCCATCGGTATTGAACGCCAGGTGCGCGGCCACCGCATCGCCAAAGTTCTGAGGAGCTTTCGGAAGGTGCAGCGCCAGCGGATAAATGGCCGCGCCATCCAGAATCACACCGGACTCCGCCTTGTTCCGCTCCGTCACGTTGATGGCCAGTTCGTCGCCACTTTGAACAAACTGTACGCGGATCGATCCCCAAGGGAACGTATAGGTCCAGGTATGGGTCGCACTATCCCACTTGCGTCCGCTGTTGTTCTCTCCCCAGCCGTACGGCCCCTCCGTCCGGACACTTCCATCCACGCCCGTCATCTTCATATGCCAGATATGGAAGGTGTCGGAGGGATATTTTGTGACGTCCTCGAGAACCACGCCCTGGTAGGTAAGCCGCTCGATGCCTTGCGCACCGTACTCGACCCGCAGAGCCGGCGTTGCCGCTTTCTTGGGAGCATAGTGCCAGCCCGCCACAGCAGCAGTAACAACGATACTGCCGACAAGGCCGAATTTCAGCATCGCGCCTCGCAACATCCGCTGCTTAGTTGGACTCGCGCTTCGCCACATCCGGCGAGGCCGAAAGAAGATGCGCATGAACGATAAAGCGTTTCGGCGCGGCCCCGACATAATTGAACGGATAGCATGTAATCAGCGTCATCTCCGGGCGGTCTCGAATGTTCAGCACCTGCACCTGCTCCGGCATCACAACTTCTGTCGAATCTACGCGATAATGATAGGTTCCGGTCTCGTCCGACACATCGATCCCCATGCCCAGCTTGATGTCGCGCAGCGGGCGAAAGTAGGTGTCGCGGTGGCCCGCCAGACCCATCGTACCCAAACCTCCAGGCATGGCCGTACCTTGAATATGGCCGACCCCCTTCAGCAGGCTATCTGTCTCGAAGTCCGACATCACCGGCACGGACAAGGCGATCTGCGGGATGCTCAAGCGCCCAATCACTCTGCTTGCCTCACTAGACGCGACCGCCTCCGCCCGGCCGGATAATCCCGCCGCCAGCACCACGGACGCAGTACGCGCATCGTGAGCCTGAAGGGCTGCAAACGACAAGTATCCGGCGCATAGAACCCCCACGGTCCACAGGAGGAGTTCCACGCGCCGGACATTCTTCACGACCGCCTTACCCGTTGCTCGCATCACTCGTTCGATAGAAAGGAGAAACGCCCAAAACGAAGTACCGCCGCGCCCAGGAGCGAGAACGCGGTGAGGATGACAATCAGCGGCAAGTATCCAGCCGTATGCGGCAGCTTGGCAATCACCGGCTTCACCGCAGGCTTATGGTTGACCGCCACCTGCGCCGAGGCCGCGGGTGCGGGCTGCTGATACCGTTCCGCCTTGATCGCAGGCGCCGCATCGTCAGGACCCACCTTGGTCGAGGAGAGCGTCCAGAGCGTCACTACTTCCATGTCGTCCTTCGACAACTCGTTGTCCTGCTTCGCCACGCGCCCTTCAGAAGCCGGATCGATTGCCGTCACCTTGGTTCCGTTCAGCTTCGCCAGCGAGACCGCCTCTGCCTTCGGATACACAAACTCGACCGTGGTGCCGCCCGCAAACGTGAAGCCGCGCGCCGCCGCACCACCATCCGGGCCGGACGCATAATTGATGATCCCCGATCCAGACCTTGCCGGGTTCTTGGAGGGAAGCCCGATGAAGGTCGAGTGCTTTCCCGTGCTCGCATCGTCGATTCGCACAATAACGCGGTCTGAGAGGTGATCGAGAACACGAATGGAATAAGCTCCCGGCGGCAATTTCAGGCCGGGCACCTCGGTCTCCTGCGAGACGTTGAACTTGGCCTTAAGGTCAGAGTCTGCGGGAGCGCCCCAGGCAGCGTTCCCTGCGCTTCCAGCAACAAGAGCAGTTACATAGAGGAAAGACATCACGCGCATCATGGTCTCCATGGAAAACGGTAGATTGAGGAAGTACAACCCTTAGGAAGACGTGGTTTCTTGAGAGATGGATTTCCTGTTTTTGTAAAGGTTACCAAAGATTCATTCTTAGCGTGACTTGAAATCTCGCCAGTCGAGGTTGGAGGATAAGATTCCGCTGCCGCCACCCACGAAATGCACCACCTCAATGCGATCTTTTTCCACGAGTCTGGTTTTGTTCCAGAGCGCGCGTGCCACGATCTCGCCGTTCAACTCGACCGCCACCCGGTCGCTTTTAAGACTCAATTCGCGGATGAGCATATCGAGGGTTGCTTCAGGCAAGAGGTCAGAAAATATTTGAGGCTTGCCGTTAAGCACAAGGGCGAGAGGCATGCCCTCCAGATTAGCAGTAGTGACGGCAGTACCGCCCCCTAATGCAGTTGATCAGGGATCACCGCATACTGGATCAGCAGTTCAAACGGCACGATCTTCAGCGTCGCCTCATGCGTCGCCTCCAGCACCACCGGACACGCCGCTCCCGCCTGCTGCACCTGGAGCCAGCGCGCCGCGCACACGCACCATCGGTCGCCCGGCTTCAGCCCGGCGAAGTACGACCGCGGCGTCGAAAGATCGTTGCCCAGCGCCTTTGAGGCCGCCAGAAATGGCTCGTCCACGATGCAGCACACAGTATGCACGCCCAGGTCGTCCGGCCCCGTCTCGCAGCAGCCCGTGCGATAGTACCCGGTCATCGGCTCGCACCCGCATGTAGCAAGCGGCTGACCCAAAACGTTCTTTCCCTGGGGCTTGTGCGGTTCGGTTGCGGGCATCGGAGCCACTCCCCTTACAGAAGATTCGCGCGGTCTAGGCTGTCCGCGGCTTCTCATCATAAACCCGCGCCCGGTCGCGTGTCGCTTCCGCGTTCAAAGACTTGCACAGCAGCAGGGTGGCTCCAATCCCATCGGCCAGCAACACCACCGCAATCTGCGATAGCGGCTGCCGCACGGCCCCGCTGACCACAAGCCAGCAAGGAAGGAGATGTGCAGCCAGGAGACAACCTCCTTGCCACCATCGCCAGCCCCGCCAGATACGCGGCATCATCGCCGGCATATACAACAGGAATAGCGGCCAGCCATACCCCACCAGCCGAAATAGGCTGATCCCCAGCGAAGGCGCAAGCAGATAGGCGACACCCCCATAGATCGCCGCAACGCACAGCCAGGGCTCGCTTCTGGGCAGCAGTTGCCGCAGCGGAACCCGATACAGGAGACAGGCTGCCACGCATGGCCCCAGCCCAAACACCAGCAGCAACGTCATCAACGTAGCCAATGGATCGAACCAGTTCAGTGCATACAATCCCACCTGATGCACCCCGCCAAGATGCAGCCCCGCGGGCACTTGCCACATGCGCGGCGGGGCCTGCTGGTCCACGTCCGCGTTCGTCCAGAGGCCCAACCCCAGTACATTGCGGCTGAAGTTCCATGGCACCTTGGCCAACATATACAGCGTGTCGTTCAGGCGATGAATATTCGGCAGAGTATGGCGCGACGCGAATTTCGATATACCCTCCCCGGTCAGCGAAGCCCCCAGAAACGATGCCCCCAACCTCCTCCCCTGCAG
>CAXTWP010000139.1:0-5766 GCA_964247945.1 uncultured Acidobacteriaceae bacterium
GCAGACACGCCGTGAGCGGTAGGAACCGCCCCATCGCTCCCTCCTGAAGCGCCCTTCATACGCCCAAAGCCCCAGCCCCGGGTTCGAACAGAAGAATACCTCTTCCCCCTCCACCACGTTCCATCCGTCACGCAGAGTCCCCGGATGGTACCGGGCCGTGTACTCCGCCAGATCCCCATACTCGAAGTGCACCCTATCCACCTCCGCCCGCGTCAGCCCGCCCGGACAGTAGCGTATCTTGAAGCGCCCCTCGCTCGAACCATGGATCAGGTGCGCCGCCGCGCTTAGATTGCTCGCCAGCTCCGCATCCGTCTTCACCGCCTCCAGCGTCGCCGGCGTCCCACAGTACCCGTACCGACGGATCAGCCGATCAATCGCCGCATCCTCCCCGAACTCATGCACCCCCGGTGCCAGCACGATCAGCTCCGCCCCGTCCGCCAGGGCCATCCGCATCCGATAAACACTCTTGTTCCCCAGCCACGTGCTCTTGAACTCCTGCGGGTCGAGATACACCACGGCCTTCTTGATCTCGCGGTCCATCATCTGAAAGTTCACCTTCAGGCTCAGCTCCGCCGCCCGCTCAAAGCACTCCGCATCGTCCCCCACATACAGCCCGCGCATCGCCAGCTTGCCCGCCGCGTTCTTCCCCACCACCGTCTGCACATAGACGATCTGCGGCAGCGACGTGCCGAAGTGCTCGCTCGCATAGTTCAGCACCCGTCGCACCGGTGTATCCGCCCGCCCCATCATTCGCTCCATCCCGTACACCGCTCCCAGGAAGTGCGACCGGTGAATCCCCATCGCGCCGCCCGTACCGATGAAGATGTTCTTGTTTCCATTCGCCATCCCGACCACTTCATGCGGCACGACCTGCCCGATCGAGAGGATCAGATCGTGCCCGCCCTCCACGTCGCCGCCGCCTACCAGCAGCTTATTCACCTGCGCAGGCCACGGGTAATCGAGCTTGCCCTCGCTCACCTCGCGGACAAACTCCCCCGGCACCTCGCCCAGCGTCACCACGTCGTTGCGCCAATCATGCACCCGAAACAATCCGCGAGGCGTCCGGCCGAACATCGCCTGGATCTCCCGGTCGCTCATCGGCTTATGAGTTCCCAAGGCCGGCATCACATCGACCAGCCTGTCTCCAAAGTAGTCGGAGATCATCTCCGTCAACAAGCCGCTCTGCGAGTGCATCCGCGTGAAGTCGGGCGGTACGGCCATCACCCGGCGGCGCGGGCCCAGCTTCTCCAGCGCGGCGTAAAGGTTACCCTTGATCTCCGACGGGGACATCTCGGTTTCAGGCGATCCGGCGGCAAAAAATAAACTCATCGCACCTCCATCGTACCCGTGTTAGCATCCCGCTTATCGAGCGATCTTCTTCCATCGTAAGAACGCAAAGCACTGCCGCCGCACTCTGTATGCAGCGGCCCCTCTTCCATTGAAGCCAGTGAATGCGCTTCACCACGTGTTTATCTTGATTCCGAGGCCACTCATGAACCGTACTTCCAAGATCGCCGCTACCGGGCTCGCCCTGCTGAGCCTTGCGGCTTCGTCGCCCACCCTGCTGGCAGCTGAAAAGGCTGTGCTCACCGGACGTGCACCCGCCGGCCAGCCGGTAGGCTTCGACGTTTACGTTCCCATCCAGAATCATGACCAGCTGGAAAAAGACATTCAGGCGCTCCAGGACCCGAGCTCGCCCGCCTACCACAAGTGGCTCACGCCGGCCCAGGCGAGCGCAAGATATGGCATCTCCGCCACGAAGCTGAGCGCGATCCAGAATCAACTCGCCGGGTTTGGTCTCCAGGCAACCGTCGTCAACAATTTTCACCTGCGCGTCACTGGACCGGCAGGCGCGGTTGAGCAGGCGCTCGGCACCGTGCTGAGCACCGGCAAATATAAGAACGGCAAGGTGGTTGTCGCCGCCACCCAGCCCTTCAACCCTCCCGGCTCACTCAACGAGATCGGCGCCTCGATCCTCGGTCTCTCCGACACCATCCGGATGCAGGCCCACGCTCATCCGACCGCCGCGCCGCTGGCAGAACCGGACAACCGCTACAGCACCCATGGCGGCTACTGGTTTACCGACCTCAAGCAGGCGTACCAGTTTCCCAGCTATCAGACCTACACCGGAGCGGGCGTTACCATCGCCACCCTCGTCGATGGAGCCTACAGCCCGTCTGACATGACCAAGTACTTCACCCATGAGGCTCTCGCCACACCACAATTCTCCGAGATCAATGTCGATAAAGGCGCACCCTTCAACGCCGACTCCTTTGAGACAAACCTGGACTTCCAGCAGGCCGGAGGAATCGCTCCCGGTGCCAGCATCATTCACTACAACATCCCCGACCTCTCGGACCAGTCCATCGTCGACGGCCTCTCCCAGATCATCAGCGACAACAAGGCGGACATCGTCAGCATGTCCTTCGGTGGCCCGGAGATCTACTACACCAAGGCAGACAATGGCGGTACGGACTTTACCTACATCCTCAAGCTCGAGGACGATCTAATGGCGCTCGGCAACGCCCAGGGAATCACCTTTATCGCCTCCTCAGGGGACTCCGGTGCGCTTAGCGCCGTTCCGGTCGTCTGCTTCAATACCCCCACTCCTCCGAACTGCGGAACCTTCGCCGCCTCCGTGCAGTTCCCCGCTTCCAGTCCGCATGTGACCGGCGTCGGTGGCACCAACCTCGCCACCACCTACGATGGCACCACACGGAACTCCGCGTACGTCAGCGAAGAGGCCTATGCCGATCCGCTTGCCTCGGACATCTTCTATGACACAACCGCAACCGGCGGATATTGGGGTTCCGGTGGCGGCGACAGCATCGTCTTCAAGAAACCCGTCTTCCAGGTCCTTGCCAATACCGGCAACAACAAATACCGCACTGTTCCCGATCTTGCCGGTCATATGGGCGGCTGCCCCGGCGGCGTGCAGGGTACCTGCAACCCCGCAGACAGCTTCGTCTACGAGGTCTTCAACAACCTCTACTACGGTGCCATCGGAACCAGCGCCTCCGCGCCCGATTTCGCCGGTCTCACCGCCCTGGCGATTCAGAGCTTCGGCAGCGGCCGCATCGGCAATGAGAACTCCTACATCTACACCCTTGCTCTCGCCCAGTCGCTTGGCGTGACGGGTAAGGTCTTCAACCAGGGACTTCCGGGCTTCAACGGCCTCTACTCCACAACACCCACCGGCTACAACAGGGTTCTTGGAAACGGCACCGTCAACGGTACTCAGTTCCTGCTGGCCCCTTCGCTGGCACCCGCCGGCGTCCCGCTAACGTCCACAAACCCCTAATCCTTCAAACCCAGCGCTTGACGCAAAGGCCGGCAAACCCCCGCCTTTGGGTAACTCGCTAAGATATCGGCGCGAATACCGCAGCGCCCGCTACAAGGTTAGCACCCAATAGGTCCTATCTACCCGGTCGCGGCCATTCGCGGCGGCCCTGCTGAACTCACTCCGCACCGTCTGCATCTTTGCCTCCAGATCGTCGAGCGCGCTCAGCAGAATCGCCTCAGGCGTCATCGGCAACTTCGGCGAGCCGAACTCAAACCTGCCGTGATGGCTCAGGATCATGTGCTCGACCAGCACTCGCAGCCGTTCCGGAAAGGGCGCGAGCGCCCGCACCTTCTCCCGCAGCATTCCCTGCGCGATCCCGATGTGCCCGATCATCTGCCCTTCCACCGTGTAGCCGAAGCTTGACTTCCACGACAGCTCCCGAACCTTGCCGATGTCGTGCAAGATTGCCCCCGCCACCAGAAGCTCTGCATCCACCTCCGGGTAAAAAGGTGCCGTCGCCCGGCACACCCGCACCAGCGTCAGCACATGTTCAAGCAACCCTCCCAGCCACGCATGATGCAGCACCTTGGCCGCCGGTGCCGCCCGAAAGGCATCGCCAATCGCCGGGTCATTCAGAAAAGCCAACACCAGCCGCCTAAGATCCTCGTTCGCGAACGACGCCACATACCCGCGCAGCTCCGCGTCCATCTCCGCCACGTCAAACTGCGTAGTGGGCAGAAAGTCGATCGGGTCGACCTCTGTGGCGGCCGCGTTCCGCAGCTTGGTCAATGTGATTTGAAACTTACCCTGGTACTTCGAGATCTGCCCCTGCACCTTGACGTAGCAACCCTCGGAACAGGTCGCGATCGCCTCCGCGAACTCCTCCCACATCCGCGCCTCAAAGTTGCCGGTCTTGTCCGCCAGAGTCAGCGCCAGGTATTGTCCGCCTTGCTTCCGGTCCCGCACCTGCACCGACGCCAGCGCGAAGTAGCCGGTCACTGTTTCATTCTCGAACTTCGCCGCGTCCGCGACAAAAAAGTCTTTCATCCGCCCAGCATACCGTGACGCAAACAGAAGCAAGAGGGCCAAAGCCCCAAGCATCTGCACTTATTCTTCTTGTTTGTCGCTCTCCGCAGGGAATCTGCGCTCGTCCTTACAACGGCGGCGGCGGAGTTCCAATCGGCTTTCCCGGTGTCGCCGGATCGGTCGTGCCTTGCGGCGGCGTGGCCGACGACGGTGCCGTCACCGCCGGCCACGTCGTCGGGGCTGATGTGCGTGGCGCCGTCGGCGGGGCCGGCGGGCTTGGCCGGTGTCTCGTCCGGCGCGGGAGCCTTCGGCTGAGCAGCCTGCTGCTGTAGCCGCTCCTTCGGCGCGCCCTTCACCTTTACCTTCTTCGGCTTCTTCGCCGTGTCCCCGCTCAGGCCGAGAGGCGCGGCCTGTGTCTGTGCCGCGACCTTCTCCTCGGTCGTCATCGGAGCCGCCGTCGCCGCGGCCTTCTCCTTCACCTTAGCCGTCTTCTTCGCGGTCTTCTCCGCCGCCATCGTCTTCGCCCGCGCGCTATACCGCGTCTTCGCCTGTGGCGGAGCCGTCGGCGTCAACGGGTTCACGTCCGCGGTGGTGGAGGTGGAAGTCTCGATCGGAGCAATCGCCGTCCCCGGCGCGGCCTCCGTCGTTCGCAACTCATGGTTCGCCCCCAAACCATTGTCTGCGGCCAGACCCGCCGTCTCCGTCCCCGCCGGCAGCGATGTGCGCGGTGCCTGTCCAAATCGTATCTTCTCCCGCTTTACTTTCTTGTTCTTCGTCAACGTGGCCAGTTGCTGTCCACCGCTCGAAGCCGGTGCCTTGGTCGTAACAGGCGTGGTGATGGTAGCCGCATTCGCAGCTCCATCCCCCGCCGCCGTCTGCGCAGTCGCGTCCGTAGCCGCCGGAGCCGTAGCAGGACCAGCAGACCCGGCGACGGTATCGTTCTTGCTCACCGTCGAAAAGCGCCCGCCGCGGTCAAACCTCTGCTTCTGCACCACCTTCTTCGTCTTCACCACCGGTGCCGTATACGCCGTGAAAACGGGCTTGGTCTGCTTCGCGCTCGCGCCCGCGTCCACATACCCCGGCTTGGTGTCGATGTATGCGTCTTCCCGCAGCTTCGTCAGATAAGCCCGAAGCGCGGGCTGCATCTGGTCCATATACATCGCTTCCTGCACCTGGGGCTCAACCTCTTTCAGCGGAGGCACGCCCGCCGCCGCGTGCTCCGTCACCTTCAGGATCACAAAGCCCTGCCGCGTCCGGACTGGCGCGGTATAGCCGCCGGGGGGCAGGATGAACGTTTTATCCTCCAGCACCTTTGCCAGCTGGCCACGGCGAAAGACACCCAGGTCGCCGCCGCTCGCCGCGGTTGGGCCACCCGATACAGCCTTGGCCGTCGCGGCAAAGTCGGCACCGCCCTGCAGCTTTTTGTAAACGTCATCTGCTTTTGCCTGTGCCTGCGC
>CAXTWP010000139.1:5776-7223 GCA_964247945.1 uncultured Acidobacteriaceae bacterium
TGCCGTTACCTCGCCCGCTTTCAACGAAAATGTCTGGTCCTCCAGCACCTTCGCCAGTGCGCCGCGCTTGAACTCGCCCAGGTCACCGCCCTGCGCCGCCGTCGGGCCGCCTGAGTAGGTCTTCGCCGCATCCTCGAACTTCGACCCACCCTTCAGCTTGCTCTCGACCTCCTCCGCCTTGGCCTGCGCCTGCGCCACGGCCGCGTCGTTTGCGTCCGCCGGGGTAGGGATCAGAATCTCGCTCAGCCGCACCTGCTCCGGCTGCTCAAACTGCTGTCTATGCGCGTCGTAGTAGGTTTGCTCCTGGCCCTGTGTCATCTGCAGCCGCCGGCCCACCTCGTCCCGCACCACCTGCTGCGTCAGGATGCCGTTGCGGATATTTGCCTTGAAGTCCTCAAAGGAGACGCCCTGCTGCCGCGCCGCCTGCTCCAGGTCCTCCATCGAATCCAGCTTGTTCTGCTTGCGTATCTCATCGAGCCGCCGAATCACCTCGGCGTCCGCGTTCAACCCCAGCTCCTTTGCCCGGGAGAGCAGCAACTGCTGGTCGATCATATCCCGCAGCATGTTCTTTTGCCGCTCAGCCGCCTCCGCCGGACTGGCGTTGGTCTGCTGCAACTCCTGCGCCAGCTGCTGCTCGCTTCGCTCCACATCGCTGCGACTGATGATCTGGTCGTTGACCCGCACCACCACATCCTCCACCACCTCGCCGTTCGGCGAGATCGCCGCCGGGGCCGGCAGGTTCAGCTTTGTCTGTGGGACCGGTCCGTTGATGGGGCTCTGATAGCGCGGCGTCTGAGCCATCTGAGCCAACAGAGGAAGGGAAAGCAGGCCAAGCCCGCACGCCACTGCATATTGCACAATCCGAAGAGTCATCGTCGCTCGTTCTTGATGCCGGAACCCGGTTGTTGTGGCACACCTCTGTCGTAATCGCAGAACTGGGCCGCCTTTACTGTTGCTCTTCGTGTTTGTCGTTCCCGAAGGATATCTGCTGTTCGACCGAGCATCATGGAGCATACGGATTTGACTGGTCTCCCGCCGACTCGGCATCATGCAGCCGATCGCTTCAGGTGATTATTCTAACTGCGCCCGTACCGGGAAGCGAATCGGTTCTCAATAGTACTGACACACCAACTCCGGCGCTGGATCGCTCACCGTGCGGGTGTATACTCCGTCCAATGCAGGCGCGGGCAGTTCGTCCCGCCCATCCGACTGAGGTACACCGCTCGATGGCTCCTTTGGCTCCACGTACCCGCCGCGCTCTCTTCACCGCCACGGTCTTTCTCGGCTCCTGCGCCCTCATCGGCTCCATCGTCAACCAGAAAGTAGCCGCCCAATCGGCCACCGACGAGTCCACCCTCCGCGACTCGCTGCGCTCCTTCACCAACGTCTACTCGCTTGTCGAACAGAACTACGCCGAGCCGCTTACCGGCGACAAGCCCGATAAGGC
>CAXTWP010000140.1:0-1196 GCA_964247945.1 uncultured Acidobacteriaceae bacterium
GACTACCACTATCGCAACGTCAACCCCGGCCGCGACTTCACCCCGACCCTTACCGCCGACATCCGCAACATCAACGAAGGCGAACCCTGCCCCGTTGACGGCTCCCCCCTCCGCCTCGGCAAAGCCGTCGAGATCGGCCACATCTTCAAACTGGGCCGCAAGTACACCGCAAGCATGGGAGCCTCCGTGCTCAACCGCGACGGCAAGGAGACCACGCCCATCATGGGCAGCTACGGCATCGGCCTCGAACGCATTTTGACGGCGGCAATCGAAACGTCGGCCGCAAAAGCCGGCGGCGAAGCCTACGCCCTTCCCCCCGCCATCGCTCCGTTTCAGGTGGTCGTTACCGTCACCAACATCAAGGACGCCGCCCTGCTCGCAGCCGGCGAGGCCATCGCCGGCGATCTCACCGCAGCCGGCTTCGACACCCTCCTTGACGATCGCGACGAACGCGCCGGCGTCAAGTTCAAAGACGCCGACCTGATCGGCATCCCCTTCCGCATCAACGTCGGCCGCGGCGTGGCCGGAGGCAAGGTCGAGTTCGTCAACCGCCTGGCAGGCACCAATATGGACATCTCTCTTGCCGAGGCCGCGAAGCACCTTGCAACCGCAATGCTCCAGTAGGCGCGTCTATACTTTCAAGAAGAGGTCGACCCATGCTCTCTCAAAACCAGATTGATGAAGTTTGGAAAAGGCAACTCGCCGCGCAGGTACGTTCTCTTTACTTTGGCGAACTCGCCAGCAAGTATGCTCAGAAAAAGCAGTGGATCACGTTCGCCACTCTTTGCCTCTCTTCGGGCGCGGCTGGTTCGCTCTTGGCCAAGTCCCCCGTCTTTATCCCGACAGCCCTATCCGTTGTCGTAGCCTTGCTTACTGCATATACAATTGCCGTCAATCTCGACATCACAATTCGCTCTATGGCAAAGCTCCACACCTCTTGGAGCGAGATAGCGCAAAGCTATCAGCAGCTTTGGGATAACGTCCACGTCGAAGATGCCCAGCTCATCTACGATTCGCTAATGAGGCGTGAACGCGAACTCGGTGAACTGGGTGCTACCGACGCGCCCAATGATCAAAAGCGGTTAGCTTACTGGCAAAACTACGTCCACAAACAACGTCACCTGGTGAATGCATGAACGTTCCTAGCGACAGACAAGCAAATTGGCCGCCGATGCCAATCCAAGATCCGCCACCAC
>CAXTWP010000140.1:1206-2187 GCA_964247945.1 uncultured Acidobacteriaceae bacterium
CCCATTGCCTGTCAAACTCAAGCTCGAACCACCGACCCGCCGCTCCACGCAACGGCTGAGCCTTGGCTGGCGCACAGCCCGCGCCCTGCTCATCCTCGTCTTCGCCGTCGTGCTTATCGGCGGAGCAGTCTTCGCCTACTTCTACAACCACTACCAGAACGTCGTCGACGACCGCCTCGCCGCCGGGCCGCTGTTCGCCAACGTCGCCCAGATCTATGCCGCGCCGCGCGAGCTGCGTCCCGGCCAGAAGCTGAGCGTAGCGCAGATCGCCTCCGAGCTGCGCCGCGCCGGGTACGAGAGCAACCGCGATCTCGGCAGCTTCCAGGTCAACGGCGACAACATCCTCATCAAGCCCGGCCCACAGAGCTACCACTCCACTGACGGCGCGACCATCGCCACCACGGACGGCGTCGTCACCGCCATCACCGCCGAGAACGGCACGCCGCTCCGCGCCTACGAGCTGGAGCCGCAGCTCATCACCGCCCTCTCGCAGGACAAGAACCGCTCCAAGCGCCGCATGGTCAGCTACGCCGACATCCCGCCGCGGCTGGTCCAGGCCGTAACCGCCATCGAGGACCGCAGCTTCTTCGAGCACGGCGGCGTCAACTATCTTCGCCTAGCCAAGTGCGCCATCACCGACCTGACCACCGGCCATAAACGCTGCGGCGGCTCCACGCTGACCCAGCAGCTGGCCAAGAACATCTTCTTATCCCCCGAGAAGAGCGTCAAACGCAAGTTCGTTGAGCTGCTCATCACCTTCCAGCTTGAATCCCGCTTCAACAAGCAGCAGCTTTTTGAGATGTACGTCAACGAGATGAACCTCGGGCATCGAGGTAGCTATGAGATCAACGGCGTCGGCGAAGCGGCGCAGGCCTTCTTCGGCAAGGACCTGAAGCAGCTTGACCTGGCAGAGTGCGCGACGCTGGCCGGCATGTTTCAGCGTCCCAGCTACTACGATCCCTACCGCCATCCCGAGCGACT
>CAXTWP010000140.1:2197-6182 GCA_964247945.1 uncultured Acidobacteriaceae bacterium
AGGCCGAGCGCGCCCGGGCCGAGCCGCTCCACCTGGCCCCACCCAACGTCGACGCCAGCGAGGCACCCTACTTCGTCGACCTTGTCCACGACCAGCTCGTCCAGCGCGTCGGCGACCAGAGCCTTGGCCAGCAGAGCCTGCGCATCTACACCTCGCTCGATCCCGAGCTGCAGCGTGCCGCCCAGGAGGCTGTCGAGAGCGGCATGAGGAACGTCGACGATCTGGTCCGCAAGGGCCACACCGGCACCCACCCCCAGGTCGCGCTCGTCGCCATCAACCCCCATACCGGTCAGGTGCTCGCTCTCGTCGGCGGCCGTAACTACGGCGCAAGCCAGCTCAACCACGCCATCGCCGGCCGCCCCACAGGCTCCATCTTCAAACCCTTCGTCTACGCCGCCGCCGACAAGCAGGCCGTCGAAGGCCAGACTCTCGGCGACGGCGGCACCTTCACCGCCGTCACCATCCTCAACGACGTCCCCACAACCTTCACCTTCGACAACGGCCGCCAGACCTACAACCCGCGCGACTTCAAGGGCGAGTACCACGGCGCGGTCACGGCCATCTACGCCCTCGCGCACTCCCTCAACAACGCGACCATCTCGCTCGGCCAGCAGGTCGGGTTTGAGAACGTGGCCGCGCTCGCCCGCGCCTCCGGCATCGTCAACGCGCGCGGCACCCCGGCCGTCTCGCTCGGCGCTTACAACGCCACGCCGCTCGACATGGCCGGGGCGTACACCGTCTTCGCCAACGGCGGCGTGCACCTGAACCCCTGGCTGCTCGCTTCAGTCCGCAACACCCAAGGCGACATCGTCGCCGACTTCGCGCCCGAAGCCCGCCAGGTGCTGGACCCCCGCGCCGCCTACCTGACCCAGTCCCTGCTCGAAGGTGTGATGAACTTCGGCTATGGCTACGCCGTTCGCCAGCGCGGCTTCACCGCGCCCGCGGCCGGCAAG
Organism: uncultured Acidobacteriaceae bacterium; assembly: GCA_964247945.1. GTDB lineage: Bacteria > Acidobacteriota > Terriglobia > Terriglobales > Acidobacteriaceae > Edaphobacter. The sequence continues at coordinate 3,151 of CAXTWP010000140.1, forward strand.
ACCGGCACCAGCCACGACGCCTGGTTCGCCGCCTACTCGTCCAACCTGCTCTGCATCGTCTGGATCGGCAACGACGACTACACCGACGTGAAGCTCCAAGGCGCGACCGCCGCCGCGCCCATCTGGGCCGAGTTCATGAACCGCGCCAAAAACCTGCCGCAGTACTCCGATATGACCGGCTTCCCCGCGCCCAGCGACGTCACCAACGTCAAGCTCGACAAGCAGACCAACCTCCCCGCCGACGCCACCTGCCCCAACGACTACACCGCCGCCTTCCTCGACGGCACGATCCCGCAAGGGACGTGCAGCCGCATGGGCGAGAACTCCCAATCCTTCATTCAGAAGATCTTCGGCACAGGCGACTCCGAACCCGCCGTGCCGGTCACAGAAAAGTCGGAGACCGCCCAGCCCAACGCGCTCTCGCCCGCCGACGCCAACGCGCCCGCTGTGCCCGCCGCCCCTAAAAAGAAGAACTTCCTGAAGAAGCTCTTCGGCGGCGGCAACAAGCCCGCGCCCGATCCATTAGGCACCGCCCCACCTCAGTAGCTCGGATAATAGCCCTTATATTCGTTGTCGCTGTGTTCTTCCTTAGTGAGATACTGATCCCGCCTACTCAAAGGCGGGACGCTCGTATGGGCACATCCAGGGAGCTAAAGTTTCGCCCACAAGCAAAACACCCTGGGGTGACAGCCCCAGGGTGATCCTTTGAGAAAGGTAACGGCCCATGAGACCTGTACGAGTCGAATAGGGGAAGTTTGTTCTTGACCTGCCCGGAGAGATCGTTCTCTTCTTGCTGGTGAAAGCTGCTTCTCTACTGCTTCACAACCTGAACGTGTAACCGTTCATTACGCCCCTGATTGGTTCCCGCCAACAGGGGTGTATGCTTCATCGACCTGATGACATGATGTCATCTGTATACATTCGATGCGGTATTAGCATCACTGTCAACACTTTTCTTCAATCTTTCGACCCTAGCAGCCCACTCGCCGGCGGCCGCCCAGCAGCTTGACCGTTCGGCCCACCGGCGCGCTCCCCGCACCCACCCAGGGCTGGCACTCTGGGCACCAGTAGGTGGAGCGCGCCTGCTCGCCCTGCTTGCGCATCATCACCAGCGCGCCGCAGCGGCGGCACTCCTGGCCCTGGCGGCCGTAGACCCACAGCCGCTCCTCGCGGTTCGCCGCGTGGGTGGTGCGGCGGTTGCCGGAATAGGTCACGATCCCGTCGCCGGAACCATCGAGCACATTGGCCTTCATATACCGCTGTGACACCTCAGCCATTATCTCCGCTTCCTTGTCGGTCAGCGAGTTCATCGCCCGGAACGGATTCACCCCGGCCGCGAACGCCACCTCGCTCTTGTACACATTGCCCAGCCCCGCAAGCACCCGCTGGTTCAGCAGCACCACCGCCACCTCAGCCTCGGGATGCGCCTCGCCATGGCTCCGCAACCGCGCCACGCCGCCCTCCACCGTGTACTCGTCCGAAAGCAGGTCCGGTCCCAGCTTCGGAATCTGGCTGTACCGCTCCAGCGTCCGCGCCGTATGAAACTCGGCGACCGGCACGTTGAACGCCACCGCCTCCCACTCGGCTGTTCTCAAGACAACCCGCATCCGGTCCCGTCGATTGCGCCATCGCTCCCCCACCCGGTACAGATGCCAGCTCCCCGACATCAGCATATGCGTGACCAGGATCAAGTCGCCCGAAAACGACACCAGCAGCCACTTTCCCCGCGACTCCACCTTCTCGACCACCCGCCCAGCCACCGGCGACTGGTCGTTCACCGAAGCCAGCTTCGCCAGACCCGTCTCGAATCCCGTCACCACCGCGCCGCCAAGCACCCGCTGCATCGCCCGCGCCGCCCGGTAGATTGTGTCGCCTTCAGGCATCGTTCTCGTAAACTCCTGTCCTTAAGGTTACGCCAGAAGCACGGCACCGCTGATTATCAATGATGTCTCCATTCAGTAGGCGCTGCGATCGAACCTGTGGGCCTCCTCTCATTCGCCGCAACTGGCTATACTTTCTCCACATGGTCGCCGCCGAAACCGTACAAGTCGACTTCACCCTCTCCATCGGCACGGGACGCCTCGACGCCTCCCTGCCCGTCCCCTCCGGCGAAGTCACGCTCACCCAGATGCTGCCCGTCCTGCAGAACCTCAGCAGCCAGATCATCGACAGCACCGTCCAGATTGTCGAGAGCGAGGGTTATCAGGTCTCCTGCCGAGCCGGCTGCGGGGCCTGCTGCCGTCAGTTGGTACCCCTCAGCATCTTCGAGGCCGAGGCCCTCACCGCCTGGATCGGCACCTTGCCGGAAGACCGCCGCCAGGCGCTCGAAGCGCGCTTCCACGCCGCGCTCGGTGCCCTGCGCGACACGGGCCTCCTCGCCCGCATGGACCCCGCTCTCACGCAGGCCGGCAGCGACACCGCCAAGGCGCTTGCCATTGACTATCTCGCCGCCGGCGTCGCTTGCCCCTTCCTTGTCGACGAATCATGCAGCATCCACCCAATCCGTCCCCTTATCTGCCGCGAGTATCTCGTCACCTCCCCGGCAGAGTTCTGCGCCAACCCCGCAGCCAATCAGGTCGTCGGCATCCCCATGCCGATCCACCTCTCAAAGCTGCTCTACAGGCTCGGAGCGCTCGTCGAGCACTCCACGGGCTGGATTCCGCTGGTCTTCCTCTTCGCCTGGATGCGCAGCGACGCCCATCCCGGCAACGCCATCTCCGGCCCCGGGCCGGAGCTTCTGCAAGGCCTCCTGCAGCGTCTGACCACCAACCCGATTGCATCCGGCCCCGCCACGCCATACACTGAAGCAGTCGCATCAGCAACCGGACCGGTTCCACAAGGGGCGGATAGCTCAGCCGGTTAGAGCGCCTGCCTTACAAGCAGGATGTCGGGGGTTCGAGTCCCTCTCTGCCCACCAAAACTTTGCCCCGCACAGACCCAGGAAAGATTAGCTCCGACCGCGAATGACTCGACTGATTGTTAATGCCGATGACTTTGGCATGACACTGGGCATCAATCGCGCGATTGTGGAC
>CAXTWP010000140.1:6192-7165 GCA_964247945.1 uncultured Acidobacteriaceae bacterium
CCCTAGTACAGTTGCTGCAAACCCTGCGCAATCACCGGTCCGTAAAAGTGGCTGAATCCAAAGTCGCTGGGATGGACGCCATCGCGGGTAAGCGTCCCCGCCGTGATTGCGTTCACGCCACCCAACGCAAACATGTTGATAACCGGCACCCCGACGCTGTTCCCGTAAGCCGCCGTCGCGTTCACATACTGCTGGGTCACGGCGCTCATCGCCAGTGTGTTGTACTGGACGGTCACCAGAACCAGCCGTATCGACGGCTTGGCCGCCAGGTACGTCTCCACCACCCAGCGCACATTTCCATAGAATGTTCCCGACGACGGGCTATCCCCCAGCGCACCTAACGGGACAGACTGGTCGTTGGTGCCCAGCGCGACGATCTCCACATCCACGTCCTGAAGGTTCTGCCCCAGCGTGTTGCCGTCCGTAGCCAACATCGAACCGCAGTTGGATCCGCCGTTGCTGTGCTCAAACACCCCAGGCGCCGTGCCGGGGGTCGTGGTGCCATAGCACTCGAACGCCTGGTCGAAGCGTCTTCCGGAACGCGCATCCTGACTCACAAGCGTCATGCCCGTCCGCGCCATCACGACGCCTTGCCAGGCGTTCCCGTAAGCCGCGGCGATGCTGTCGCCCTGCACGCCCAACTTCAAGCCGTTCAACGACGACACCAGGCTCCTCCCGGCGGACCCTGTAGCACCCGTCGGCCCGGTCGGTCCCGCAACACCCTGAGGTCCCGCAATCCCCTGCGTCCCAGTGGCTCCCTGCGGCCCAGTCGCGCCCTGAGGTCCAGTCGCGCCTTGAGGTCCCGGAGCGCCGGCAGCTCCCGCAGTGCCCGCCTGCGCGAGCATCGCCCAGGCTGGCCCGTTTGCCGCCGGCACCACCCCGGTACTATTCGCAAGGGCAACATAGGACGACCCCTGATAGGTCACCACGTCCGTGGTAACGTACGCCTCATTCGCCTTGTAGGGACCTAGAA
>CAXTWP010000141.1:0-7067 GCA_964247945.1 uncultured Acidobacteriaceae bacterium
CCTATCTTGACTGGAGGACGATGCCGACGAGCCTACCCGGACCGCGAGCGACGAAACTGCCGCCCGATGAAGATTGGCGTGTCCGTGTAGGGCGCGAACGCCGAGAAAAGATGCGATATCGTCTCCTTATCGCCGTTCTAAACTGTTATGCCGCCCGCAAACAACATGAAGCACCCAGTATCGAAGACGTCATCAGAGAAGCGGACGTATCGAGAGCAACGTTCTACCTGCATTTTTTGTCGCTGGAAGAGGCCGTCAACGCGTTGGGCCAGGAGATCGCGGAAGAGACCGTGAGAAACATGGCGTCGTTGCTGACGCTGGAGGAAACGCCTCTCCAGCAGCTCGCGACGGGCATTCAACTCTATTTACTCCGAAGCGTGACCGACCCAAAATGGGCCGCGTTTGGATCTCGTACTGATTTTCTGTCGCGCGACACCACTTTGCGCAAAACACAACAGAAACACCTGCTCGCGGCGCGCGAGGCAAAGATGCTCCAGTTCACCGACGTAGAGGCGGCAACCAGCCTGATGAACGGCGCGATGCTGGAGGCGATGCGTCATCTCGTCCTCGCAAATGAGCGAAGCCGCTCTTTTGTCGAAGAGACAACAGTGATGATCCTCCTCGGGCTGCGAGCCGACTTTGAGACGGCCAGAAAGGTCGTTCATGAGCGCGCCATCTATATTCGCGGCCTCGCTCCGGACTGCGTACCCTGGTGGAGCGACCCCTGGAAGTGAGAACGTTGGCAAAGGAAACCGAGCGGCCTCTAGATAAAAGCTACCGGTCGAAAACGCCTGTAAGCCGTTGGCGCGGACCGTGACTTGAATCGACTTGTTTAGCCGCTGTTTCTGTACGCGGAGCCAAAAGCGCCAAGGATATCGTCCAGAATCTCGACAGGCCTTTCTCGACGATCACCTTCTCGACGATCACCGCATCGGAATATTGACAGTATATATTCTGATAGTCCACTATTTCATCCGGGACACAAGCGGCGGATCGACGGACGTTGGTGACGCAAGGAGCAGGGAATGCTGACGGTGAGTGATCGATCGTTTAAACCAGTTCCGCTGCGAACCTCCTACCTTGTGATTGCACTTGGCTTCGGCGCGATCGCGTTTGAGGGTTACGATCTGATCGTCTACGGAGCGGCCGTGCCGACGTTGCTCGCCTATCGGGGATGGGCGCTGACTCCCGCCAAGGTAGGCTTCATGGGAGGCGCCGCGTTTCTGGGTATGTTCCTTGGAGCGCCCGCGGCGGGATGGCTCAGTGATCGGTTCGGACGAAGGCGCATCTTCATCGGTCTTCTTGCATTCTTTTCACTCATGATGCTGTTGGTGTCGGTCGCGCCGACTCCCTTGCTCTTCGGTGTGTTTCGCTTTCTCGCCGGACTTGCGTTTGGCGGGATTCCCCCTACGGCGATCGCACAAACCTTCGAATTTTCGCCGCCCAACCGTAGGGTCCTTTTTAACTCGATCATGTTGAGCGGCTTTGGTGTCGGCGCAATTCTCGCTGGCGTGCTTGGCCTCACCCTCAGTCAGAAGCTCGGTTTTCGAGGGCTATTCGCGCTGGGATGTCTGCCTCTGTTCACCCTTGCGCCGCTCGCATGGTGGCTACTTCCGGAATCCCCGAACTTTGAACGCCGATCTGGTACTACGATTTCGGCTCCTGCCGCAGCCAGCCCCTGGCTCGGCGTCGTACGCGGACGCGCCGCCGTTGCCACCATTTTCTTCGGTCTGGCTAATTTTTGCTCCCTCCAGTTCTCGTTCGCCTTAAATACCTGGCTCCCCCAGCTCATGCGCGGAGCCGGCTATCCTCTCGGGTCGGCGCTTCAGCTCTTGCTTCTGCTTAATATCGGGGCGCTCGCCGGGGTTGTTTTTTTTGCTTGGCTCGCGGAACGCATCGGGGTGCGCGTGGTCGCCCCCCTCATGTTCTTCATCGCCGCGACTTGCCTTGGACTCCTCGCGCTCCACGCACCCGGTTTCGTCACACGTTCGCTGGTCTTCGTGATCGGCGCGGCGGGGCTTGGCAGTCAATCCCTGCTTTTCAGTTTCATGGGAACCGTCTATCGACAACAGTCGCGCGCAACCGCCGTAGGTGCGATCTCGAGCATGGGGCACCTGGGTGCCGCCACTGGCCCCGTTGTCGGTGCCTTGATGGTGTCAGCCCATTTGGGATTGAGTCGAAGCGTTCTCGTCCTTGCCGGAATCGCCATCGTTTCTGCGATGGCGTCTTTGCTCGTTCCCCGGCATGTAGAGCAAGCGGTACCCGGATCAAACCCCGGACCATCCAGCAGCGCGGAGTTCGGGCTTTCGACGCCATAAGACAAGTTAAGCAAGTCTCGTCATAACCGGGTCAGCCTGAACAATGTCCACAAGGCTGCTCAAGCGAATGACCAGTGCATCAAGGAGAAGATCATGAGTGTGATTCACGCAATTCCCGAGATCGTCCCGAAGACGCCCGCCAATGAGTTGGACCAGATGGATCACCTGCCCGCGCGCATGACCTGCGACGTCGTCATTGTGGGCTATGGTCCAGTGGGTATGATCCAGGCAGCGCTGCTCGCTCAGCGAGGCTTGCAGGTGATCGTGATCGAGCGCTTCCCCACACGATACGCCCTGGGCCGGGCAGGTCACTTCGACGGGGAGACCTTCCGAACCTTTCAGCATCTGGGCATCGCCCAGGACATGGAGCTGCTGGTCCGCCCCATGTTGCAGTGGCAGCTGGTCACCGGCCAGATGGAGGTTCTGGCTACGATCAAACTGGGAGAAAGCGGCGCGGGCTGGAAGGATAGTTATCTCAGCTACCAGCCTGAGTTCGAGATCGTCTTCGACGCCAAGGTCCGCGAGCTGGGGGTCCGTGTCTTCATGGGCCTGAACGCAATCACCCTCGAGCAGGACGCCGACCGGGTCTACCTGACGGTTACACCCAGCGACGAGAGCCTCGGAGTTCCCGTCAGCGGCAAACACCGGGGCGAGAAATGCGTGATTGAAGCCGCCTTCGTCTTGGGCGCGGACGGAGCCAAGAGCTTTATCCGTGATGCCATCGGTGTGCAACGCCGCGATCTGGGCTTCAAAGCGAACGCTCAACTGGTCATCGACTTCGAGCACACCGACCCTGACCGTGAGCTCCCCTCACTGCCGGAGGTCTTTCAGATTCTCGACATTGACCGCCCTCGATTGGCGGGGCGATGGAGCGGGGGGCGCTTCTCACGCTGGGAGTTTCACGCGCGCGAAGGAGAAAGTCGTGAAGAGCTAGCCAATGAGGAGCGGTGCTGGAAGTTCCTCGCCGATTGGGGGGTGTTCCCCGGTGACGGAAAGATCGCGCGCCATGCCGTCTACACCTTCGAAAGCAAGATCGCGAAGCAATGGCGGGTTGGACGCGTGCTGCTGATCGGGGACGCCGCCCACACGATGCCGCCCTTCCGGGGTCAGGGCTTATGCTCGGGTATACGCGACGCGATCAACCTGTCGTGGAAGATCCCAGCGGTTCTCGCGGGCGAAGCCTCCATCGGCTTTCTCGACAGCTACCAGGCAGAACGTGTTCCGCACGCGGAAGAGGTCATCGCCCTATCGATGGCGTTCGGGAAGATGGTGCTCATGATGGACCCGGAAGAGGCTCGAAAGCGGGATGAGATGTTTCGCGCCGGGCCGGCCCCTGTGGCCCCGCCGCTGCCCCGGCTTGGCGAAGGTCTGGTTCGGTCGGTCGACTCTCCCGACGCGCACTTCACCGATGGAAGGCCTTCTTTCCAGGCGCGGGTCGCTTTTGGCCGCCAGGTGGAACGGCTCGATGAATTTCTCGCTCCGGGCTGGAGCATCGTGTCTCGCCACCCGGTGACGCCCTCCCTGTTCAACGAGAGCCAGTTGGAACTTATGGCGGCTCTGAAGATCCAAACGGCGCACGTATCGCGCGGTGCAACCGCACAGTACATCGACATCGACGGCGAGTACGATATGTTGTACCGGAACACGGGGCGCAAAGCGTTTCTGGTCAGGCCGGATCACTATGTGTTCGGCTCCGTGCAAACGATGGAAGCACTTCCCTCGCTGCTCGATGATCTCGCGGAGTCTCTCGCCCGGCACGGTTGGCATGGAGCATCCACTTCGCATCACACTCAGCCTCTGGCCGCGACCGTTGCCGCCATCGCTTGAACCCAACCGTTCACAGCGCACATCACACAATGCAGATCAGGAGAAACCATGTCAGAAACGCAATCCTTGGACGAACTCAAAACGGGTGTGACCGATGCTTCCGTCGAAAAGCTGGTGCTGCGCCGTTGGAGCCCCCGCGCCTTTGCTCAAGATCCCGTCAGCGATGCGGACCTTGCAAGCATCTTTACCGCCGCCGCGTGGGCCGCTTCCTCCTACAACGAACAGCCTTGGCGATTCGTTGTGGGGCGCAAGGGCGACGCAACCTGGCAGATCATCTTCGACGCCCTTCTTCCGTTCAATCAGTCCTGGACAGTCAATGCCCCCGTCCTCTACGCCAGCTTCGCCAAGAAGAAATTCACCATGACGGGCGATCCAAACGCAGTTGCCGTGCACGATGTTGGCGCAGCCTCCGCCAATGCCTCGCTCCAGGCCACGGCCCTCGGTCTCCATACCCATGGTCTCGCTGGGTTCTCCCATGAGAAGCTGCGGGCTTCGCTTGCCGTCCCCGACGATTTTGACACCGTGGCGTGCTGGGCGCTTGGGCGTCTCGGCGATCCCGCAACTCTGGCGGATAACTACAAGGCCATGGAACTCGCGCCGCGCACTAGAAAGTCTCTAAATGACTTTGTCTTCAGCGCCTGGGAAGTCCCGGCCATCTCGTAGGGCTACTAGCAAGCGTTCCCAGGTCTCGCTCTTTGAGACCTGGGTGCTGGGTGTGGCGTTCCCTGTACGAACTCCGCTCTAGCTGGCCGCGACCAGTTCGGCGGCAACCTGCGCGGTAGGGACATCCGCCTCATAGTTGGTAACAAAATCCTTCGGCAGTTCGGCGCCCCAGAGATAGAGCGAGTCTTCGGCTGGGTGATCCCCCGCATCCCAGTCGCACGTCACCGGGATGTAATCGATGTCAGAGCTGTATTCAGAGTAGCTGCCCCAGGGATCGCGAATATAGTGGAAGTAATTCGACCCAAGCACATGCCGGCCCATGCCCCATCCGGCGGAATACCCCTTATCCGCCATCTGCATGGCACCAAGCCCCACCAGGTTGACATTTGGCAGATCCCAGCTCACGTGATGAAAGCCCGCCGCGGACGACTTAGCGAAGGCGATCATGTGGTGATCGCTGCCGTGGATTCCATGCAGGAAGGCGATGCCATCCCCCGAACGATCCGATAAGCGGAGCCCCAGCGTACGGTGGTAAAACTGAATCGCGCGCGCCACGTCGGTGGTAAACAGCAGGATGTGCGCCATGCGGCGCGGCTTTACTGGGTCCGCGAGCCTGCGGTACGGGGCGCCCCGTTGTCCAGGCTTACAGGACTCCATCACAAAGCTCACCTTATCGTTGGGCGAAGTCTTTTCAGCGATCTTCACCTCAATCAGGATGTTGTCCGGGTCCGCAAACCAGAAGCCGTTCGAGTCAAATCCCGGAGGAGGATCGAGCAACCTGACACCCGACGATTCGACCCGCGTTCGGATCTCCGCAAAATCTTCCTCAAACGCACCGAAGGAGATGTATTTCAGCTTCTTGGAAGGCCCTTCCGTAATCACGCCCCAACGGTGCGGGTTATCAAAGGTCGTCAATCCCAGATGGTTGCCGTCGGCCTTTAGGTCGAGCCCAAACGCGGCGTAAAAATTCTCCGCCACGCTCATCTTCGGCACGGATACGCTGAAGTGATCGAGCGAATGAACCCCCAGTTCGCCCGGCCGCTTGGCCTGGGGGGTAAAGCTGCGAATCATGGTCATGTCTGCACCTCGTTGGCTGCTGCTGAAGCCGTTATTCCTGCTGGATGATCGGATTGGAGAGCAAGCCGATCCCTTCAATCTCTACTTCGCACACGTCGCCGGGCTTCATGAAGATCTTCGGATTGCGCGCCAATCCCACACCGCTGGGCGTTCCGGTTACGATCACGTCGCCCGGCTTCAGCAGCATCGCATCGCTCATCAACGAAACCTGCGCGGCCACATCGAAGATCATGTCGGTGGTCGAGGCGTTCTGCAGTTCGGTCCCGTTCAGTCGCGTCTTCAGGCGCAGACCTTTGGCTCCCGGCTCAAGCTCATCCGCGCTCACAAACACCGGGCCGAAGGCTCCGGTGCTGTCGAAGTTCTTTCCGATCATCCACTGCGCCGACTTGAACTGATAGTCACGGATAGAGGCGTCGTTGAAGATCGAGTAACCGGCCACATGCTCAAGCGCCCGTTCGCGCGGGATGTTGCGCCCAGGCTTGCCGATGATCGCCACCAGTTCGCCCTCATAATCGAGTTGGTCCGAGACATGCGGCCGGACGATCGGCGCGCCGTGCCCGATCAGGCTGGAAGGAAAACGCCCGAACAGCGCGGGATATTTCGGCGCTTCGAAGCCGCTCTCCGAAGCATGATCCACGTAATTCAATCCAAAGCAGATGATCTTCTCCGGAAACGGCAACGGTGGAAGGTATTCAATCCCGGAAGGATCGATCTCCTCGCCCTGCAAAAGGCTGTCGTACGCCGCCTGCATCGACTCATAACCTTCAGCCAGAAGACGCTGCAGGCTTGGAGCGGCGGAAGCGCCATCCCCGGAGCTCCCCGCCTTTGCGCCGAACAGGCTTGAACCTTTGAGAGCACCCAAGGTCACTGCACTACCTGCTTTATAGAGAACAAATCTCAAGCTTGGCTCCGTTCCAGAGATTATCCGGTTCACGTCAACTTTACGATCCAGCGAAAGCCTTCAACACCTGGTCGGTAACAGCCAACATGTTCTAACATTGATCCACTCGGTCTACGACTGTCAAGCCTCAAAGAAAGTAAGCAGTCTTGGCTGAAGTTCTTGGCTGAAGCTATAGGGTTCTACGCTCCTGTGTGGATGGCTCGCGTAAGCCGGCCTTCTCGACCATGGCCTGCCGCCGCAAACGCACGGCAAGGGCGGCATCCCGCGAGCCCCCCCGGAAG
>CAXTWP010000142.1:0-6384 GCA_964247945.1 uncultured Acidobacteriaceae bacterium
GAGCAGCGCCTCGCCTCCGAGACCCTGATGGAGCAGAGCGAAGACACGCTTCTCTACCTCAACGAGTACCGCACCTACATGCTCGCCTACACCGACGGCAAACGCAAGGTCGCCGCCTTCGTCAACACAGGTGAAGACCCGTGGCAACGCTACCGCAAGCTGATGGTCGAGTTGACCACCCCAGGCCAACTCGGTCCAAGAAACAAATAGTTAAGCCCGCGCCCCCAACGTGAACACGATGTCGTTCACATCTTCGCCCGTGGAAGGCAGATTGCCCACCCCACTATACGCGCCCGTTTCGAGCCATGTCCGCAGCCAATAATGCTGCTGCACCCGCACCAGCCGCGAACCCACGGGCTGCGTGTGTTCCAGGATGGCGGCGATCTTTGCCGAAAGTGTATCGGTATCCGTCACAAATTCCTGACCCGCCGGAATGAACTTGCTCTCCAGCAGCCGGGCGTGCGCCGCATCGAACGACGCCTCGTCGACCAGGCCGTTCTCCACCCGAAGCCCGCTCATCTGCTCGATCGCAAACCCCGCCGCCGCGCTCAGCCGGTCCTTGTAGGCAATGTAAAGAATGTGCGACCCCGCCACCCGCAGCGGCAGCAGTTGGAAGTCCTCAACCAAAAGTCGGGGCATGGTCAGCGCCATCGCGCTTGGCGCGAATCCGTCCATCGGAAGCACCGGACAGCTCCATTGCAAGGCCAGCGCGCGCGTTACGGTCGCCTGGTTCAGCCCGCACTCCTGCTGGAGCCAGAAGCCGATCCGCCCCTCACCTGCCGTCCGCTGTGCGTCGAGCGCCTTCCGCAGCTGCGCCTGCGTAATCCATCCCTGCGACAGCATCACCAATCCTAGAGGCAGCCGATGCTGGTGCGGCGCTTCCTCCCGGAGCGCAGCATTGCGGTCGCCGCGTTCGCGCCGCAGCGATTTGCGCACGATCGCCTCCAGGCACTTCGTACCGCAGGCCCAATGGCTCTCAAAGATCGGCCGGCTGCGGTTCTTCCACGGCTTGCGCCACCGGCTGCCGCACTCCAGGTTGCCGCAAGCCTGGCGCTCGGCCCCCGGCTGCAGCCCACGCTCCGGCCGCCGCGCAACGCCCGGAATATACGCCTCGCGCGCGCCCTCCATCGCGTTGTTGCCGCTCGTGAAGTAGCCTGGACCACCTGTTGATCGCTCATCCGCGGGCTGTTTTCCTAGAAAAGGCATCGGATACTCTCCAGCCGCAGTTGCGGCGTTGCGACTTCGGTAATGCGCAGCGCGAAGTTGCCGCTCGCCACCACGACTTCACCCCGAGCCACAATTCGATCGCCCACCACAAGGTCCACCGGCTCGGAGACATGGCGGTCGAGTTCCACCACATCGCCCGGCCCCAGCGCCAGCACCTCGCGCAGCGGCATCTCGCGTGAGCCGAACTGCAGCGTCGCATCCAGCTCAATGTCATACAGCAGGTCCATCCGGGCCGCCGCGGCGGCGCTGTTGTCCTCTAGATCTTCCGGCATCGCTTCTTCCATCATTGGGTCTCTCCCTTGCTGCCAATTCTTTCTAGTACCGCTTCGAACTGTCGCCTTCATGCATATCCGGCTGCATCTGCGCGCCACGGTGCTCGCCCACCCGCACCGGGCACGCTCGCCCCAGCTGGATGCCGCCCACCCGCAACTCCGCCAGCGAGTGCCGCGGCAGCGGCAGCCGCAGCACCGTTCCCGGCACAATCGTCGCTAGCTCCCGCGCCCGGATACGCAGCGCGGGGAACTGCAGCACCGCCCCAAAGTTCGCCTCATCCAGAAGCTCGCGCACCCGCATCTCGGACTCCTCCGATCGCCGCCGCGGACGTTCGCGGTCCGACACCAGCTTCCTCAGAATATTGTTGAGCACCACCACCGGAAGGCAAAGGTTCAAATCGCCTTCGGCCTCGGGCATCGTCACCTCGAACCGCACCCACAACGTCTTCTCCGGTCCCGGCATCATGCGGGAGACCTGCGCCGCAGTCTCGCGCTTTTCAAACGCAAACTGCAGACCCACCGGCTGCCACGCCGTGTTCAACTCGCGCACCACCAGCTCCGTCACCGAAGTCAGGATCGCGTCTTCAATGTCCGTCAGGTCGCGCACCGCCGCGCCGCGGCCCACCCCGCCCAGCAGCAGGTCGACAATGGGCGAAGCCAGCGAGAGATCAAGCTCCAGCAATCCCAACGCTCCCAGCGGCTCCATGCGGATCGAGCAGACGTACGTCAGGTCCTTGGGGCGGTTCAGATACTCCGTATAGGTCATCTGCTTGGCCGCGGCCGTGCGCACCTGGAAGTTCGTTCGCAGCCACGCCCCCATGGTGTGCATCAGGTTGCGCGCAAACAGGTCGTTGACTGTCCCGATCGCCCGCAGCTGCTCATGCGTAATCTGCCCCGAGCGGCTGAAGTTGTACGGCTCGAAGACCTCCGCTCCCCCTTCAGGCTGCGGCATGATCTCGTCCAGTTCACCTGACATACTTCCACCCTCCTACCTGCGTAATACTTCGCTCTTAGGCAATCCGCTTGCGGGGCGCGGCCTTCTTGACACTCGCCGCGGCGCGGCCCGACTGCGCCGAGTTGCTCTTCAAGTTCGCCAGCGCCGTCCGCAGCCGCAGCACCGCGGACGAGTGGATCTGCGACACCCGCGACTCCACCACGCCCAGCGTCAGGCCGATCTCCTTCATCGTCAGCTCTTCGTAGTAATAAAGCGTCAGCACCAGGCGTTCTTTTTCCGGCAGTTCATCGATCGCATCCGCCAGGCGCTGCTTCATCTCGCCCTTCAGACAGCGGAAGAGCGGGTCATCCTCCGGCGCTCCCGGAATGTACGCCAACTCCTCATCGCCCGAGTCCTCCGTCCGCTCCATGTGCAGGCTGCCGATCTCCAGCCCCTTCAGGTCTCCCAATAATTGCTGATAGTCGTTCAGGCTCAACTCCATCGCGCCGGCGATCTCCTGCTCCGACGGTGCCCGGCCCAACCGCTGCGTCGAGGAACGGATCGCCTCTTCGACCGCGCGTCCCTTGCGGCGAAGCTCGCGCGGGCTCCAGTCCAGCGTTCGCAATGAATCAAGAATCGCGCCGCGGATGCGGAACTGCGCGTAGCTCTTGAACTGGACTTTTTTTGAGTGGTCGAACTTCGAGAACGCATCGATCAGCCCAACCACGCCGGCCGAGATCAGGTCGTCGAGATCCACATGCTGCGGTAACCGCTCGTGGATCCGCCGCGCCAGGTAACGTACCGTCGGCAGGTGCTCCAGCAGCAACGCCTCACGATCAGGCTCGCTCACCAGGGTCAGCTGTTCCTGTGCCGCGCCCTGCTCTTGCGCATGCAACCGCGGCATCACCGCCGTCTCCGCCGTGCTGCCTTGAGCCGGATGCGGGCTCAAACCGTTCTGAAATGCCGCCTGGTTCGCTACCAGGCCACCGCTCGCCGCCAGGTTGTCTCGTACATCCGCCGCAATTGAGTTCGCTATCGCCATCTCGTCTAAGCCCTCTCTTGTTGTGCCTGCCATTGATGCAACCTGCCGCCATCTCATCCGACATCAGCCATCAGCTAAACGCTTGCCTACTGCCCTACCGTCCCCATGCTGCGGACCCGTATCTCCGGCGGAATCTCCGGCGGCGCAAGCACCGTTACCTTGGGAAGGAACGGTTCCAGCCAACGCCTCACGTGATAACGTGCCGGACTCGGACATAAGAGCACGGGCAGGGCCAAGCCGCTGCCGCCCTCGGTTAGCCGTTTCACAGACTCAAGCAGCCGCCGCAGATACTCCGCCGGCGTCCCCGCGGGCTTCCCCCCGTCGCCCAGCAGCAGCGCCGCGCCCGCCGGGTCGAAGGTATGCACCAGCTCGGACTCCAGCCGCGGGTCGAGCATCAGCACCCGCAGCCCGCCATCGGCGTCGAGCAGCGGATGCACCAGACCGCGCCCCAGCGATTGCCGCACACTCTCGACCAGGTGCACGATGCTCTTCGACTGCTGCGACGCCTCCACCAGTACTTCAAGAATTGCACCAAGGTCGCGGATCGACACCTGCTCCCGCAGCAGCTGCTGCAGCACCTTCTGCACCTCGCCGAGTGACAGCAGCTTCGGAACCAGCTCCTCGACCAGCTTCGGATAGCCCTCGTTCATCGTGTCCAGCAGTCGCTTCACCTCCTGCCGCCCCAGCAGCTCGTGCGCGTGACGCCGGATGATCTCGCCAAGATGCGTCCCGATCACCGTCGTCTGGTCAACCACCGAATAACCCGCCGCCAACGCCTGCTCTTCCAGGCCCGGCTGGATCCAGCGCGCCGCCACGCCGAACGCCGGCTCGCGCGTCTCGACCCCCGGCAGCGCCCTCGCCTTCGGGTCGGAGTTCACGGCCAGCAGGAAGTTCTGCTCCGTCTGCCAGCGCGCGATCTCCACCCCACGCAGGCTCACCACGTACTCGCGTGGCCGCAGCCGCAGGTTGTCGGTAATATGCACCGGCGGGACGATAAACCCAAGCTCCGTCGCAAGGTGCCGCCGCAGCGCACGGACGCGGTTCAGCATCTGCCCGCCCTGCTTCTCATCCACCAGCGAGATCAGCTGGAAGCCGATCTCCAGCGTCAGCTCATCCATCTTCAGCAGCGAAGCCAGATTTTCGCCCTGCGCCTGCTCGACCGACTTCGCCTTCTCCGCCTTGGCCGTATCAAACGCCAACTCCGGCACCTCCTCGACCGCCGCCGGCAGCTTGCGTGCGATCAACGCCACCGCGCCCGCCATCAGCACAAATGAGAGCTTCGGCAGCCCCGGGATCAGCGCCAGCCCCAGCAGCACTGCGCAGGCGATCCACAGCGTGTTGCGCCCCTTCAGCAGCTGCGTCCCCAGCTCCGTGTCGAGCTGGCCCGACGACGACGCGCGCGTCAGCACCACGCCGCCCGCGATCGACACCAGCAGGCTTGGGATCATCGTCACCAGCCCATCGCCCACCGTCAGGATGGTGTAGGTCTTCACCGCCGTCATCAGGTCCGTTCCCTGCTGAATCACGCCGATCAGCAGGCCCGCAACGATGTTGATGACGGTAATCAGGATCGTTGCGAGCGAGTCGCGCTGGTTGAACCGCGCCGCGCCGTCCATTGCGCCGTAAAACTCCGCCTCGCGCGCGATCGCCTCGCGCCGCCGCCGCGCCCCCTGCTCGTCGATCAGACCGGCGTTCATGTCCGCGTCGATCGCCATCTGCTTGCCCGGCAGCGCATCGAGAGTAAAGCGCGCCGTCACCTCCGCCGTCCGCACCGCGCCATGCGCCACCACCAGGAACTGGATCGCAATCAAAGCCAGGAACAGCACAAAGCCAACCACGTAATTGCCGCCGACCACAAACTGCCCAAACGCCTCGATCACCGAACCGGCCGCGTGTGTGCCTTCATTGCCGTGCAGCAGAATTCGCCGGCTCGACGCCAGATTCAGCGACAGCCGGAACAGCGTCAAGAGCAGCAGCAGCGTCGGAAAGACGGAGAAGTCCACCGCCCGCCGCACCTGCACCGCCGTCAGAAACACGATCACCGACGCCGTGATCGACGCCGCCAGCAGCAGGTCGAGCACAAAGCTCGGCACCGGGATCAGCATCACAAACACCATGCTGATCGCCGTGACCGGCAGCAGCAGCCGCTGCAGTTTGACAAGTGCAAACCCGCCGATCTTACCGGGAATCTTGTTGGGAACCACCGCCGCGGTACTCATATGCCTCCTCCAAAACCCATCATCCGCGTTGACATCATCCGCATGGCCTCCGCCTGCGCCTGTGCCTGCCGCTCCGCCTTTGCCTTGTCATTGCGCATCTTCTCTTCCACCTTCTGCCGGTACAGGTAGGCCAGAATGCCCGCCACCGCGGCATACAGCTCATAGGGAATCGACTGCCCCGGCTCGACCGCCTTGTACAGACTCCGCGCCAGCGGCGCGTTCTCCATGATCGGCACCCCCGCCCAGCGCGCCTCTTCGCGGATCTCCGCCGCATGGAGGTCGCGGCCCTTCGCCAGCACCGTCGGGGCTTGCATGGTGTCGAAGCTAAACTCGAGCGCCACCGCGTAGTGCGTCGGGTTGGTGATGACGACGCTCGCCCGCGACATGTCCGCCTTCACCTTGCGCCGCCGCATCGCCCGCTGGATCTGCTTGATCCTTCCCTTCACCTGCGGGTCGCCCATCGCTTCCTTCATCTCCTGGCGGACCTCCTGCTTGGTCGCCTTCAGACGTATGCTGCGCGCGCGCCATTCAATCGCATAGTCCAGACCGCTCCAGATCAGCGTCACCCAAGCGGCGTCCAGCGCCAGGCCGTAGGCCGCCGTAAACGCTCCCGGCAGCCGCGCCACGCTCATCACCGGCATCGGCACCATTAGCGCCTTCAGCGCCATCCACCCAAACACAACCAAAACC
>CAXTWP010000142.1:6394-7011 GCA_964247945.1 uncultured Acidobacteriaceae bacterium
GGCACCACCACCGGCCCCAGCATGTGCCGCAGCGCCGACCGGTACGGTCCCGCCGCGGCCACCGGCTCGACCGCCATCTTCATGCACTCCGAAAAGACCTTGCCCCAACTCGCCACAAAGCCCTGCGCCGTAATCCCCAGCACCAGCACACCGCACAGCATCGCCGTCGCCGAGAGCAGGTCGCGGCTGCGCACCACGTCGCCGCGTTCGCGCGCTTTCTGGGTTCGTTGCGGACTGGCTTTCTCTGTGCCCTTGTCAGCCATCGGTTGCCTTTCGTGTCATTGCCCGCTCACCAGTCGGCCCGCCGCTTCCAGCAGCCGCAGCCAATGCTGCTCGATCCATCCCGGCCACACCGCCAACGACGCAATCAGCACCCCAAACGACACCAGCGTCTTCAGCGGAATGCTCACAATCATCGCGGGCAGCGACGGCGCGAGCCGCGAGACCAGCGAGATCGTCACCTCCACCGCCAGCGCCGCCGCAATCACCGGCGACGCGAGTTGCAGCCCCGCCAGAAAGACGCCCGCCATCATCGACGCCAGCGCCGCGCCCGTCGTGGCACGGACCACCGCCGTACCCACCGGCACCAGGCAAAAGCTCCGCACCACCGCCGCCAC
>CAXTWP010000143.1:0-2480 GCA_964247945.1 uncultured Acidobacteriaceae bacterium
GTCTCGGAGGGATCGTGGAGCCAGTATGGATCGGCGTAGTCCGGGATGTTCTCCTTGAACGGCAGCGTGAGGGGCTTGCCGGCCTCGGGCGGCGCGATGGAGGCCAGGCTGTCGAAGAGGAAGCGGCCGGCGATGTACGCGCCTTCCATGTGCGACTCGAAGACGCGGTGGACGTGCGCGGGTGCCCCGCCGGGAGTCTCGGTCAGCCTGGCCCAGTGCTGATTGAGCGGGAGCAAGGGGTAGCTCGTGAGCGCGAGCACGCCGCGAAACTCGGTGGTATCGATCTCGCGCCGGTAGAGCAGGTCGGAGCCGACGGTGACGATGCGGCCCTCGGGGTAGGCGCGATGGAAGAAGCGGGTGAGGAAGAGGAAGTCCAGCGGATTGCTGCAGCGCAGCAGGAGGTAGCGGGTGTGGTGCGCGCGCAGGTAGCTGACGACGCCGTAGAGCACGGCCTCCTGCGCGACCGCGCTCATGGAACCGGCGAAGGGCTTGATGGTGTCGCCCGCGTCGCCCACCGAGGTTTCGCTTCCCTGCTCCGGACTGTCCTGCAGGATGGCGTGCACGCCGCTGCTCTTTCCGGGCGAGGCAAAGACCGACTGCTTCTCGTAGGCGGAGCGGAGGGCGGAGATGTCGCGGGGATAGGAGAGGCGGAGGGAGCGGTTCTCGTCGGCGTAGGGGAAGTCGCAGGAGGACGCGCCTTTTTTGTCGGCGAGGTTGTTGGCGTAAGCGGTCTCGTCCTCGGAGAGGATGGCGGTGTCGCGCACATCGGTGCCGAGCGCCTTGAGGTAGCTGAAGAAGCGGAAGGTGTGGACTTCGTCGTTCTCCTGGAAGGAGCCGAAGCTGACGGTTGAGGCGAGTTGCTCAGCCTGGAGACGCTGCCGGTACCAGTAGATGGACGAGCAACTGCTGACGCTGCCGCTGAGGACGAGGGCTTTGGGGAAGTGCGCGGCGAAGGCGGGGGCATCCGTAGTTGGACCCGTCGAGCCGTAGAGGTTTGCGATATTGCGGTCGAGCGAGACGAGCGAGCCGCTGAAGGTTGGGCCCAACACGCGCAGCGTCCGCGGCGTGGAGGTAAGCGCGTCTTCATCCTGCGCGGCGGGCGAGGCGTTCTGGGCCAGCCAGTGGATGGCGTTGGCCCACTGGTCTTCGTTCAGGCCGCCGGTGGGCTGCTCTCCGACGACCAGGACGACCAGCGCACCGGTGTAGGAGCCGCCTTGCGCGACGACGCTTGCGCCCAGGTGCGAGAGGCTCTTGCGGAAGAGCAGAAGACCGGGGCAGGCCTCGCGGTGGCTGGTGTCGTCGCCGGCAAGCTGCTGGTCGGCCAGCAGCGGGTACTTGGCGGTGTCCGTGCTCCAGGGCAGCCAGGAGGAGTCGAAGGTGTAACCGTCGTCCTGCGCGGACTGCTGCACCATGACCATCTCGCGGTCGAAGAGCAGGCCGAGGTTGGTGTGGACGGGATCCGGCGCGAGCGCGATGGCGTAGCGGATGCCGGGATTTTGCGAGAGCTGCGGCGCGGTCTCTTTGCCGGGATCAAGTTGAAAGAAATGGTCGAGCAGGGACTTGGCGGCCCCGCGGTTCGGGTCTTTCGGGCCGGGGCCGCTGTCCGCATCGCGGAGGTAAGCGGTGCAGCCGGCCTGGTATGCGCCTGTGTTGGGCGGCTTGGCGGGAAGGCGTCTTTGGGTGGAGAGGAGCGGAGTGATTGCCGCCGTTTGGATCGACGCCCCGGAACCCGACGAGAGGCGCACGGCCGCGAGCGCGACTGCAACCAGCACCGTGAATCCGATGTTCTGCTTCATGTGCTCCTCTTGCAGGCTCGCGGTGCGACGTAAAACGACATTCCGCTTCGGCGGAAATGAGTACGGTTGCCGACGTGCGTGTGGCGGGGGCCGGGAGAGCGCCAGTCTATATCAGCGAAATAGATTCGGAAAGTAAATAGGTCAACTGACCGGAGGCGGCTCTTGCCGCACGCGCTATGAAGCAGGTAGCCTCAGTGCTGACGAGCGAGGGCGCATGAAGACCATCAAGGGGCCGGGAATCTTTTTAGCGCAGTTCGCCGGAGATGACCCGCCCTTCAACACCTTGGACAGTATTTGCGCGTGGGCCGCAGGGCTGGGTTTTCAGGCGGTGCAGATCCCGACCAGCGACCCGCGGCTGTTCGACCTGAAGCTGGCGGCGGAGAGCGCGAGCTATTGCGATGAGTTGCGCGGCGTGGTCGCCGATCATGGGCTTGAAATTTCGGAACTCTCCACCCATCTACAGGGACAGCTGGTCGCGGTGCATCCGGCGTACAGCGAACTCTTCGACAGCTTCGCTCCGGAGGTGGTGCGGGGCCATGAAGCCGCGCGGCGCGCCTGGGCGGTGGAACAGATGAAGCTGGCCGCGCGCGCGAGCAGGAATCTGGGACTCTCCGCCCACGCGACGTTCTCGGGCGCGCTGGCGTGGCCGTTTGCCTATCCCTGGCCGCAGCGTCCGGCGGGGTT
>CAXTWP010000143.1:2490-3867 GCA_964247945.1 uncultured Acidobacteriaceae bacterium
CGCCTTTGACGAAGCGGGTGTGGATGCCTGTTTCGAGATCCATCCCGGCGAGGACCTGCACGATGGCGTTACCTTCGAGCGGTTTCTTGAGGCAACGTCGAACCATCCTCGCGCGAGGATTCTCTTCGACCCCAGCCACTTTGTGCTGCAACATCTGGATTACCTCAGCTTCATCGACCACTACCATCCCTACATACGCGCCTTCCATGTGAAGGACGCGGAGTTTCGCTCCAGCGGCCGGTCCGGGGTCTACGGCGGCTATCAGGGCTGGGTGGAGCGGCCCGGGCGGTTTCGGACCGCGGGCATGGGGCAGGTCGATTTCGGAGCGATCTTCAGCAAGCTCGCGCAGTATGATTATCCCGGCTGGGCGGTGCTGGAGTGGGAAGACCCGCTACAGCGGGCGGAGGACGGCGCGCGGCTGGGGGCGGAGTTCATTGCGCGGCAGATCATCCAGGTGACGGACCGGGCGTTCGACGACTTTGCCGCGACGGACGCCGACCCGGCATTGTTGAAGCATGTTCTCGGGTTTACGCAGTGAGCGAGTGTGCCCTGTCACGCAACACCTTCACGTGCCGAATGCCCGTAAACTAACCGGATGGATAAATTTGTAGTACGCGGCGGGAATCCGCTTCTCGGCACCATTAAAGTCTCCGGCGCGAAGAACTCCGCGCTTCCGTGCATGGCCGCCGCCATCCTGACGGAAGACGAGGTCATCCTCGAAAACATACCGCAGGTCCGCGACATTGAGACCGAGCGCAGGCTGCTGGAGTCGATGGGCGCGGAGGTGGAGTTGGGCTACGGCCGCGCGCAGCACCGGACCAGCATTCGCTGCGCCGTGCTCTCGGACCCTGTGGCCAAATACGAGATTGTAAAAACCATGCGGGCCAGTTCCCTGGTGCTGGGCCCGCTGGTGGCGCGCGCGGGGATCGCCCGGGTCGCCATGCCGGGGGGCTGCGCGATCGGCGGCCGGCCGATCGATCTCCACATCAAGGGGTTGGAGGCGATGGGGGCGGTGATCACGCAGGACCATGGCTACCTGGAGGCCCGCACGGAAAGGCTGCGCGGGGCGCACATCGTCTTTGACAAGATTACCGTCACGGGCACGGAAGACCTGCTGATGGCGGCGACGCTGGCCGACGGCGAGACGCTGTTCGAGAACTGCGCCCGGGAGCCGGAGGTGAGCGATCTGGCGGCGCTGCTGGTCGCCATGGGCGCACAGATCGACGGCGCGGGGACATCGACGATCCGGGTGAAGGGCGTGGCCAGGCTGCATGGCGCGCGCCACAAGATTAATCCTGACCGCATTGAGGCGGGGACGTTTCTGCTGGCCGGGGCCATTACCGGCGGCGACCTGAATGTGGACTGCTGCGAACCGGC
>CAXTWP010000143.1:3877-6998 GCA_964247945.1 uncultured Acidobacteriaceae bacterium
ACGCGCTCGCTGGGCGGCGCCCGGGGGGAGGGGGGCAAGCACCACACCCGCGTCCGTTCGGGCGGCCTGAAGGAGGGTGGTCTGCGCGCCGCCGACATCACCACAGAAGAGTACCCGGGCTTCCCTACCGATATGCAGGCGCAGTTTATGGCGCTGGCGACGCAGGCGGATGGAACGACCACGGTCACGGAGAACATCTTTGAGAACCGCTTTATGCATGTGCAGGAGTTGATCCGCATGGGCGCGAACATTACGGTTTCGGGGCGCACGGCGACAGTGCGTGGGAAAACGCCGCTACAGTCGGCGGCGGTGATGTGCTCGGACCTGCGGGCGTCGGCCTCGCTGGTGCTGGCGGCGCTGGTGGCGGATGGGGAGAGCATCCTCGACCGCGTGTACCACATGGACCGGGGGTATGAGCGGTTGGAGGAAAAGCTGCGCGGGGTGGGAGCACAGGTACGGCGCATGGGCGACGTGTTCGGTAAAAAGTAGCGCCACAAGCCGAATCCATCGCATACTACCTACAGAGGTGCCACGTCATGGCTACGGTCACCGCGTCCTCAGCTCTTCTCTCGCTCGAAGAGTATCTCCACACCAGCTACCATCCCGACTGCGATTTTGTGGATGGCCGCCTTGAGGATCGCAACGTGGGCGAACGCGACCATAACCGCACCCAGATACTTCTCGGAGCATGGTTCCTGGCGCATGAGGCGGCATGGAACATCTATGTTCTGCCCGAGCAGCGCACCCGCGTCTCGTTCAGCAAGGTCCGCATCCCCGACCTGTGCCTGCTTCCCGGAGATGCTCCCAGCGAACAGGTTCTCGTCACCCCGCCGCTTCTGTGCATTGAGATTCTCTCTCCTGAGGACCGCCTTCCGCGCGCCGCCCAAATCATGGATGACTACGCCGCCATGGGTGTGCCTCATCTCTGGATCATTGACCCGCAAGAACGGGTCGCGTACGACTACGCTCGGGATGGTCTCCTCAGGCTTACTTACAATCGTCTCGCAATTCCGGGCAGCGAAATCTATGTCGATCTCGCTGAGATCTTCACCGGGCTTGTTTGACATCTTCTGCGATAGCAAAGATCAACTTCGGCCAAAATACACGATGGCCGCTCACAACTTCATCTCACCAAACTCTTCGCTTTGACCGCTATGGTGAGCAACCTGCAACTTCCACGCCCACTCCATAGAGTTGCGACCTCGCAAGTGGCTTCACTGCTATGATCGCGGGCGCACAGGAGATTACCCATGAAGACCTTATTCGTTCGGACCGTTGTACTTGGAGCCGCGGCGGTTTGCTGTACCGGCCTCACCCATGCGCAGGACACGACGGCGCAGGACAAGATGTTTGTCGCCAAAGCTGCTGAGGGTGGCATGGCCGAAATCAGCATGAGCCAGCTTGCGCTGAAGAAGTCGAAGAACGACGACGTGAAGGCCATTGCGCAGAAGATGGTCGATCACCACACCAAGCTGAACTCGGACATGATGCCCTTCGCCACGCAGATGGGCGTCACCCCGCCGACGAAGCTGAACCCCGAGCACCAGGCGGAGGCTGCCCGGCTGAAGAGTATGTCGGGCGCGAGCTTCGACAAGGAATACATCACCGCGATGGTCGGCGATCACCACAAGGATCTGGGTGAGTTCATCTCGGAGAAGAACACCACCAGCAACGCGGATCTGAAGAGCACCGTGACCCAGGCCACGCAGGTCATCACAACGCACACACAGATGATCGACCAGACCGCGCAGAAGATGGGTATTACGACGCCGCCCATGCCTAGCGATCCTTCCTCGCTGTAAGCTTCCGCTCAGCCGACAAGCCCGCGCTTACACGAGGCGGGCTTTTTGCTGCTCTGCGTTATGGATGGCGCTTACGTTTGACAGGCGGACGTTTGACAGGCGGACATCGATGACGAAACTATGGGACGCTCACCGAAACCTCGTGGAGAACCTCATGCCCCGCCGATCCGCTCTGCTGTCCCTTGCGTTTTCGTTTGCTCTTCCTCTGTTCGGTCCAGCCCAGCAGCAGGATACGGCACCGGCTCTTTACCTCGGCGCCGCCTGGTACCCCGAGCAGTGGCCGGAGTCACGCTGGGAGGCTGACCTTGCACTGATGGAGAGGGCGCACGTCCGCTTCGCCCGCATAACGGAGTTTGCGTGGTCCAGCATGGAGCCCACGGAGGGGAACTTCCAGTTTGAGTGGCTCGACCGGGCCATCGCGCTTGCCGGGAAGCACCATGTGGCGATCGTGCTAGGCACACCGAGCGCGACGCCGCCCGCCTGGCTGACGCAGAAGTATCCGGAGACTTTGCGCTACGAGCAAAACGGCCAGCACGCCGAGCACGGCAATCGCCAACAGGGCAGCTTCGTCAGCCCAAAGTACCGCGCGTTGTGCCGCGACATCGCGGAGCGCATGGCCAAGCGGTACGGCCACAATGCGAATGTGATCGGCTGGCAACTCGACAACGAGATCAGCGCGGAAGACTACGGACCCGCCGCGCAAGCTGCCTTCCAAGACTGGCTGAAGGCCCACTACAAGACGCTCGACAACCTGAACACCCGCTGGACCACGGCCTACTGGTCGGAGGCCTATACCGATTGGTCGCAGGTGCCTATCCAGGAGCGGTACGGCAATCCCGGGCTGTTGTTGAGTTGGAAGCGGTTCGTGTCGGACACCTGGCGCGCGTATGACAGCAATCAGATTGAGGTGATCCGGCCCAATGTCGACAAGCGGCAGTGGATCACGACCAACACGATGGGCTGGTTCGACGGCTATGATCACTACACCGTCTTGCAGGACCTGGATCTGGCCGCGTGGGACGACTACGTGGGGCGCGGGCATCTCGATCCTTTTGCGAACGGCTTTGCCCACGACCTCACCCGCGGCTTTCTCCGGAAAAACTTCTGGGTGATGGAGACGCAGCCAGGCTCGGTGAACTGGAGCGCGGACAACACCACACTCGACAAGGGCGAGGTGCGGGCCATGGCCTGGCACGCCATCGGCCATGGAGCGGACGCAGTCGAATACTGGCAGTGGCGCTCCGCGCTGAACGGCCAGGAAGAGTTGCATGGAACGCTGGTCGGGCCGGATGGCAACCCCGTACCGCTCTACACCGAGG